>NZ_CAWUDM010000030.1:0-66143 GCF_963920855.1 Nostoc sp. CCY0012
CAGTCAGACTCCTGGTATACAAGCGGTTCAAGACTTTTCTGCACCACTAAGCTGGGTTGGTGTCGGAATTGCCTACTGCTCTCAAGTCATACCATTTTGGATGGAAGATTTGAGATTTTGGTGAAGTAGTACAGTATTAGGGATTTCCAGACCACGTGCTACAAGTTGGGTAACCCATTGTACCGAATGTAAAACCTCTCCATTAGCAACTGCTGAATCAGCAATAATGGGAATCTCTTCGTACACATGGGTTCCTTTCATCCATCTGTCGCCATCATTTTTTCACTGGGTATTTTTGAGTATGTAGATGCACAACAGGCTGATAATGCCTTCTGATAATAAATTTCCCTTTATTACTTCTTGGAACTCTGATGAACAACTCGCTCATCTTGTGCCAAAGCGTCTTTATTGGGAATACAAACTCTCTTTAGTGGATGGAGACTAGAAAGAGCATGACAAGTATTTTTTGTGGGAAAAAGTGATGATCTACGAAGCCGTAAAACCACAATTCCTACTTATTTGTTTGCTTCTTTACCGTCATCTGAAACAGGTAACCCTCTAATCAGTTCACGAATCACATCGGTTGCAGGTCTACCTGTCATCTGACAATAGTTTTCTAGTTTTTCTGCTTCCTGTGTTGCCAAATTGACAGTGATACGTTTTACGGCCCATTTTTTATTAGTCATTATCATGCTATCTGCTGTATATTAACACCATTAAAAAACCAATTTACTCACCATGAAGACGATAACATTATCAGAGTTTGTGACCAGAAACAAGTAATGCCGTGAACATGAAAAAAGTCCTCTTTGTCAAATGTATTGATCATTGTCCAATAAAGTATAAGAATAGAATCACCGTTGTGACAGGGAAGGTATCACAGACTCTGTGGTAATAACAATGACACCAGCAAGATGTTCATCAAAGCTTGACAATTCAATTCTCTAAATGAACTGAAATATCTATTATTCACTTAATCAAGATTTCTCCAATTTATCTAGATAAAAATAATTTGACGTTTTCTGCCTTTAAAGGTTAAGGAACCTTGTATGAGAAAATATTTGTGGATAGACAGGAAATTAATAGCATTTAGACTGGCTCTAGTGTACGTACATTTACTAGTATGGTGAGTAATCACCTTCAAGTACTTCACTAATAAGCAATGGCGATTCAGATGAAATTTAGGTTTTGTCTTCATCTATTCCATGCCATGACAACTGGATAGTTACCTAGCCAATGACCTCAAATTACTAGATCAAAGTAAGTCATTTTTTCCTGTTGTCTCATACTATCTTCTGCTTTTTCAAGTCCACAAAGTACAAACTAATTATCTAGTACAAGCTAGCAGTTTCATTTCTCAAGGCGATGGTAGCAATTAACTAGTACTCCAAGACGTAAACAGAGTAACCCTTTTCAAGAAGTGAAAAGCTGTTTATATAAGCTTTTTGACTTTCAGCGTCCGCCTGGGGGTACTAGTCTTGATTCTCAAATAAATTAGGAGAAGTCGCTGATATGGAATGTAGGCAACCAAACTTTCTTGGATGAACAACTTTTTACAATAAACCACTGTTTACCACAAGCGGATTAATGAGACATTCACACTATCATCCTTAAGCAAGAGTTAGAAGATGACAAGAATGATTCTCATTCTTTTAATTATTGAATCATGAGAATGGAGATGAATTACTTAAGTTTGTCTGGTTTACTGGGGAATGATACTTTATCTGAACTTGGCATTTAATGGGTCATGATGTTTTATCCAAATGTGACATATTTTTGGAGATTGGCTTAACTAGCATCTACAAATCTGGCGAAAACTATTATTGTATTCCTCCTAATATCGATAAAGACTATCCATTAGCTAGTGTTATTGTCCAGGCATAACGACCTCTGCTTTCAGTGTTAAGGCTATTATAACTGTGATTTTTATACTTTAAATAATCTTTATTAAAAAGCTGTTTTAGAAAAACTTGTTACTTTATAAAAAAAACATGAAGTAAAAATATAATATCTAAAGTTTGAGTTAACTCTGTTGACAGATTATGAAGCTATATAAGTTTCAAAACCTCATAATATATGAAGATATTAAGACTATCGAGATTAAATTGATAAAACACAAATTTTTGCTGCTTATTAATTGAGCATTTAGATATTTTTACGTGGCTTAATTTGCCTATAAATTTACTGAATAACAATGAGAATATACATACTTTATGAAATTGCCATGAAGTATTGTCCGATCATATAGGAATCCGGTTTGATTCCTAAAATTATTTGCGTAGGCTGGGAGTGGGGAGTAGGGAGTAGGGAGTGAGAAAAAGGCTTTTTATGTTGTACTGAGATTTTTCATAAATCAAATATGATTCTTATAGGTATTACTAGTACCGCAATGCGGAAGCCAAAATTTGTATTAAAAAGCTTGCCAGGAGGATTTCTTTCCTTACAACTTTTGGCAAAAGTCAAAAAGCTTTTATCTTGGGCTTTTGAACCTTTTAAAAGGGTATCCACATTTATACCCTGGAGTACTATAGTGATCCGCTTTGATTATTGAACTGACTTGCGTAGGCTGGGAGTAGGGAATAGGGAGTGGGGAGTAGGGAATAAGCCTTTTCGATTGGTACTTAATTTGTTCAAAAATCAAATAGGAATCCTATAGATTCATTAATTGTTAAATTGAGAGAGCAGCACCTTGTGGGTTTTCTCTCTTGTGGTGACTGCAAGGCAAAAATGCCAGTTTTTCAGCTTAACGGGTGATGCCTCAGGCAAGCCAAGGGCGGTAAGCACCCATGAGCATCAGCCTGCCGTTAGACATAGAGCTTGGTGATTTTTATCCTTAATATGTAGTTATTGTCGGTTTTTATTCCAATTCTAATTGCGGCATAAGTTGGAGAGTACCAAGACCTAACTCTTGAGGTGACAGAGATCGCGCCTCAAACAAAGCCATCATATCTCGCAATTGAGGATTTCCTCGGGAAGCTCCTGTTAATCCTTTGGCAATAATCAAACCACAATAACCCTTGGTATTCTTACACCGTTGATTCCATTTTTGCCGGGCTTCCATATGAGTTGGATCTTCATCTAAAAATTCACCAAACAAAAATAATTCGCTATTTTGAGTTTGCAACAAACCCAAGTCGTAGCGATCGCCATCGAAAGGATCAGTCCCAGGGTTAAAGCAAATTGCTTGGAGTCCGCCTGCTGCTTCAATATTTTCAATGACATTTTTAGCCTTGGGGCGGGAAGTTTGAATTAAAATTATCGGCAATCCATCACCAACTTTTGGTACTTCACCCGCTTGCCGATGTTTCACACCTTGTCGCAAGTAATCTAGCATTTCCCAAGAGATGACTCCCAGACTGAGAAAAGAGTCTTCTGGTATCAAATCATCTCGCAAAGAAGGAAAAATAGGTAAGTCTTCTTCCTCCATTTCTAGCTCATGAACATCAAAGCCTGCCATTTCCTCTAATTCATCTGCCAACTGCGGCATGGTAGAGACAGTTACAGACACGGCTTTAATTGATGAATCTTCTGATTTAGGAGGAGAAATGCGATAGCGACGGCTAAGACTGGCAAAGGTGTCAGTGTCATTATTCAATTGGCGGCGATGATCACGAATAAAGCGGCAAAGACTTTCTAAAGCCACAAAAACTGCCAGTGCTTCTTCTTCATACAAAACCGAACGCAGGCCTTCTAAGGGATGAATATTGCCAAACGTTGCCGTCATTTCTGATGAGGATAAATCTAAAAAATCATTTTCATCCTCATATTCATCGCTGTCGTCTTCATCCTCAAAGGTGAGAAAAAAGCAATCTTGCTGAAGGAAAGCTGCTTCTAAACGCCCTTGTGAATCGTCATCCTGTAAAACTGCGGCGCGGAACTGCTTTAAAGAATCTTCCGAGCGATAAAATAATACCCCATATTCCATCCCCAGCATTCCCATCACTGAGGCGTAAAGTGTACCAATATCCCACTTATTAATCTCTATGGACAAGATTTGTTGTTCTTCTAAAAATTCCCAAGGTGCTGCTTGCCAAAGCGCTAAAGCTTTCTCATGCAAGGCTTGTGCATACTGTGGGGGTAAATCGGGAGTTTGACTATCGAGGATTTCGTTAAACCCACGAAACAGTTCATCTATCAAAGGCAATTCGGGGGCATAGTCAATGGCAATATCCAAATCTTGCAATACGCCGCGCAGGTAAAATTGAATTTCCCGGTCTTTGACTAAAATTTTTTGGGGTCTAGCAGGTTTGCCGGGACTGTGAGGATGCTCCATAGCGCGCATTAAGGTGCGAACAATTGCCTCAGGGCCAGTTTCTGGGGGTACCATGTCCATGCCGCGGACAACACCTTGTGAGCCATCTACCCAAAGAATACATTCACCTGTACCCTCTGA
The DNA here is from genome assembly GCF_963920855.1 of Nostoc sp. CCY0012. Lineage (NCBI taxonomy): Bacteria > Bacillati > Cyanobacteriota > Cyanophyceae > Nostocales > Nostocaceae > Nostoc > Nostoc sp. CCY0012. Next base: position 4,394 of record NZ_CAWUDM010000030.1, read on the forward strand.
ATCTGAATGTTGCATTTGTGATGACGACATTGGACGGCGATCGCCCTCCCATACAGAAGGAATTTGAGTTAATGTCTTCAATCGACGACTGGTAGAGCGATTAAAACTTGTCATAGAGTAGAAAAAGAAGCTATTTGGCAGTAAATTATTGGGAATGACTAGCCTCAGGTAAAATTTTCCTGGCTAACCTGAAGAATGCATGTAACTCAGGTGGACACAAGGCTTGCACTCCAGAAATACCGAATCCCTCAATTCTAGAATAAAAATCTTTGGCTACTTTTGACGGAGTGTTTACAATTTGGCAACTTTAACGATATCAATGTCGCTAGAATGTATACAAAAACTAGCATAGTAACTTTAGGTCATAACAGCCTATACAGGTTACGGGTTAAACTACTTCAGGAGTTGAATAAGCAAATGACACAAGTAACTCAGTCTCAACAGCGGGGAATTCAACTGAGTGAATCAGCCTTGCTCCAAGTCAAATCCTTGCAGCAAAAGCAAGGTAACGAACTGTGCTTACGAGTGGGAGTTCGTCAAGGTGGTTGTTCTGGAATGTCTTACATGATGGACTTTGAGGACACTAGTAAGATCACCCCTCAGGATGAAGTTTTTGACTATGACGGTTTTAAAATCGTTTGCGATCGCAAGAGCCTGTTATATCTCTACGGCTTAATGCTCGATTACAGCGATGCCATGATTGGTGGCGGTTTTCAATTCACTAATCCCAATGCCGCTCAAACCTGTGGTTGCGGCAAGTCGTTTGGAGTGTAAGATTATCAGTTGTCAGTGGTCAATGGTAACTGACCACTAACGACCGACTAAATGACTATTAACTAAATTTCTTATGGCTCAAACAGTTGAGTTCCTGTTTGATACAGGTTTGGAACGCTATAAAGCTGGCGAATCACCAGAATCTTTAATCCCTGTATTTAAAGAAGTGTGCGATCGCGCCCCTAAAACCAGTTCAGCTTGGATTTGTCTAGCTTGGTTGTATTTGCTAGAGAACAAGGCTAACTTGGCTTACAAAGCGGCACAGAAGGCAGTAAAGTTAAATCCCCAAGACCCACAAGCGAGAGTTAATCTCGCCCTATCAATGTTAGAAACGGGTCAAAAAGGGTTGCGACAGCACATTGATTTTGTCAAACAATTAATGTTTGTCAACCAAGAATGGCACGATGAAATCAAAGACAGCATTGAAGATGGTTTAACCAGAAAACCAGATTGGCAGAGTTTGGTAAAGGTCAAAAATTGGTTGTTTGAAGAGTAAAGGCTAGGGGCTAGGGGCTAATGAACCCCAGTCCCTATTACCCCAGTCCCCATTACCCCTTATCCCCAGAGGGGGCCCCGAGTTCCCCAATCCCTTATGAAAGACAAATTTTTAAACTGGCTCAACCTAGTTTTAGTTGCTGACGTGTTCTTAGTTTTGTTTGGCTTTGGCTGGTTAGTCATCGCCGCCATTGGCGATGCTGCGGGTGTTAACCTCGGTCTAGATTTATGGCATCAACTTTGGCAGCCTGTGTTTAACCCCGCAATAGGCATCCTCATGGGTGGTGCTATTCTTAGCGGTTTGATCAGTTGGGTTTCCCGCAAATTTCAGGCTGATTAGTCACCGCTCCCTTGTGGGGAAATAATTTGTGTCAGTGCTGATGGTAACTGAGGATATTCATACTCAAAACCTGCCTCTAAGGTACGTTTAGGTATGACTTGTTGACCTTCTAAAACTACCATTGCCCCGTCTCCTAAAAGGGCTTCGAGTGCAAAGCCAGGAACAGGTAACCAGGAAGGACGATGCATCACTTGTCCCAAGGTGTGACAGAAATCTGCCATACGTACGGGATGAGGTGCGGTGGCATTATATACTCCTGATATTTCGGCTTTAGTTAAAGATTGAAGTATTAGATTTACTACATCATCTACGTGAATCCACGAAAACCACTGCCGACCACTACCAATGGGCCCACCTGCGAACAGTTGGAAAGGCGTAATCATTTTACTTAAGGCACCACCTTTACCTAAAATAATGCCAAAACGCAAAACGACTAGGCGCACACCAGCGGTTTTTACTTTTTGCGCTTCTGCTTCCCAGGCTTGACAGACTTGAGCTAAAAAATCGTTACCGGATGAACTATTTTCATCAAAGGTAGCAGTTTCGCTGGTTCCATAGTAGCCAATAGCCGATGCATTGACTAAAACAGTAGGCTGAGGACTAGCTTTAGCTATGGCTTCGACTATTTTCTGTGTACCTAGCTGGCGGCTGTTGAGGATTTTCTGTTTTTGTTCTGGTGTCCAGCGTTCCTCGGCAATGGGTTCTCCGGCTAGATTTACCACTCCATCACAACCAGCGATCGCATCCTGCCAAGCACCAGATATTGTGGGTGTATAAGCAACAATTTCTACATTAGGAAAAGTCCCAGATGGAAAAATTTTCTGAGCAGAGGTGGTATTACGGGTTAACACCAGTACTCTATGACCATCTTTCTGGAGTTTTTCTACTAAACGTTTACCGACAAATCCTGTTGCTCCAGTAATTGCTACCTTCATCTGCTCCTCCGGCAAACTCTTATTCTAAAATTTTTTATCTAATTTTTAACTTACATTATCTGGCGATTTGGTGGTTTCAATTTTGATGGCGCAATTTGCCCTTGCTTGGTGGGGTCGATAATAGATTTGTCAAGATACCAGGGTATTATATGATGAACGGATTGTTGCAAGGTGTGGGGCTATTATGGCTCGCTATATATGTTCATTTCTTCTTGCTATTCCTATTGAACATCTCCAGCCTTTAGTTGGAGAACTTCTTCAGGATTGTGATTTGGAACTTCAATACTACACAACTGATTACATTTTGGCTCGTGAAATTCCTGGTAGTATTTCTTTTTCTAAGATGGTCAAAGTAGAAGTTTTGATTGATAGATCGACTGCTACCGAAACAGAAACCCGAATGAGCATTGTGATGAAAAATGAGGAACTACCACTGCAAGTAAATAATCACTGTCGAAAATTATTTGAATTCGTTAAACAGTCAATTGAAGATTGTCGTCATTGGCATCTGATTGAAAGTCTTGCTAGTTGAAAGAGTAATGTTGAACAAAACTTATGATAATTTATTTTTGCCATAAGCTACTCGGCAACTACTCGATAACCAAAAAATCTAATGTGGCTAAAGTTAGCTCTAGCCACACCTGACTTTTCACGTCATGTGGAAAAGTCCCCGGAAAATCCAACTTCCAAATCAGCAATTCAAAGTCTCTCGCCTCGCAGGAGAGAGATTTAGAGAGAGGTTTTCCAGATACCGTGAAAAGTTAGCTAGCCACACATCTGAAATTAAAAAATTCCGTCAGCTAATAATGAAACCCTAGCTAAACAGAAATCTTTTCAATCTTCTAAGTCTTCTGTCATTCCAGGATTAATGAGTGTAATATCATACTCGCTAGAATCCGTTTGACTAGACCGCTCAGTATTTTTTAATAGATAATAAATAGCACGTACCTGAGGCCCAAAAACGATCTCATCTTCATTTTTGAGATCGTGAGCTGGCATCTTGCGTCCATTAATCATCAGACCGTTGGCACTAGACTTACCTTTGGCATCACCATCGACAATCCGATAATAATAGCTACGACTATTATTGTCTCGTGGCAGTCTCACTAATGTAGCATGGCGGCGAGAGACAAACTGAGACATTAAACGGATATTGCACTCGCGGTCTCTACCCAGGGAGTAGATGGGATGTTCCAAAGAAAATTCCTTACGACCTTGGTCGTCTTCAAGAATTAGTAGATGGTTTTCATTAGTTTCAGTTGCCATTGATGCATCTTTGCTACAGTCGCTGGAAGTGTAATTAATCAAGATTTGTGCGGTATTTTTTTCTGCCCCGATCATGCACTACAGTCTGTAGTCTTGAGTGGGAATCAGAATCAAATACCTACTTACTCGTAAGAGTAGAACATGGTTGCTCTACTCTATGATTGTTGTAGCTCCAGAAGGAATCTCAACAAATTTTATAAGATGCGTAACACCTAACTATCGATTTAGTTTAACCTGAGATGGCAAAAATCAGTATTTGGTTGACATATTCACTGGCAGTTTTTCACAAGCGATGAGCTAGCCGCCTTAATAAAATTGAGTTGGTGACAACACTCACAGAGCTAAAAGCCATTAATGCTGCTGCGCCGGAGGGACTGAGGACAAAACCAACAGTGGGTAACAAAACACCTGCGGCTAAAGGAATGCCGATAGTATTATAGGCAAAAGCCCAGAATAAATTCTGGCGGATTTTGTTGAAGGTGGCACGACTCAGTTGAATGGATGCCACAACGTCATTTAAACAATCCCGCATCAAGACAATTTCGGCAGTTTCCATAGCTACGTCTGAGCCGGAATATAAGGCAATTCCCACATCTGCTTGTGATAAGGCTGGAGCATCATTAATACCATCACCCACCATTGCCACATGAGATGCAGATTTGGCTTGTAATTCTTGAATAACAGCCGCTTTTTTGCTGGGGAGAACACCTGCGATCGCATCCGTACTATCTAGACCTAATTGTTGAGCTATGGCATGAGCTGCTTCTGGGCGATCGCCACTGAGAAGTATTACCCGTAAACCCATCTGGCGTAACTGATCTACTGTACTTTGGGCATCTGCTCTGAGGGTATCTTGAACGGCAATTAATCCTGCTAAACTGTCCTCTACTGCTACACCCACCACTGTTTTACCTGCTGCTGCTAGCTGCTGCGCTAACTGTTGTGCGGTTTCATCGAGAGGGACGCCGTGTTTACTCAACCATTCCCAATTCCCTAACAGCACAAACTTACCTTCAACCATGGCCGACACACCCAATCCGGGTTCAGTGTGAAAGTCCACTGCATCGGGGATAGATAAATCTTGTTGCTGCGCTGCTTGCTGAATCGCTTTTGCTAGGGGGTGGTAAGTACCACTTTCTACGGCTGCGGCTAGTTGGAGCAGTGTCTGGGGTTCGCCGTTACCTATTTCCCCAAGGGGTAGACAATCGGTAACCGTGGGATTACCTGTAGTCAGAGTGCCTGTTTTATCAAAGACAACTGTATCCAACTGATGTACTTTTTCTAAAACATCACCACCTTTAATTAATAGACCTCGTTCTGCACCGATGGCAGTACCCACAAGAATAGCTGTAGGAGTAGCTAGCCCCAAAGCACAGGGACAAGCCACAACCATCACGGCGATCGCTAGTTTTAAGCTGGTGAGGAGTGGAGAAGTGGGGAATCGGGAATCGGCAGTAGGGAGTGGGGAATGATGAGCCATTTCCATGCCACTAGAGGTGGCAAGATCCCAAATGTGAGTGCCGAAAAAGTACCAAAAGATAAACGTTAAAACTGAGGCTGTTAACACACCGTAGGTAAAGTAACCGGCGACTGTATCAGCTAATTTCTGGACTGGGGCTTTACGAGTTTGGGCAGTTTCGACTAAGGCGACGATGTGAGCTAAGGTGGTATCACTACCGATACGGGTGGCTTGGATAGCGATCGCTCCTGATTGATTTAAAGTGCCTGCTGCCACTACATCCCCTGGCTGCTTCATAACTGGTACGGCTTCTCCCGTCAACATCGATTCATCTATTGTTGTTTGCCCAAAGCGCACCTCACCATCAACGGGAATTTTATCCCCTGGTAGTACCTGCAACCATTCACCCACACGTACCTGTTCGGCGGGTATCTCGACAATATTTGACCCTAATCCTAGTTTCTCTGGGTCTGGGTTGGGAATCAATCGCGCTACTTGGGGTTGGAGTGCCAACAATTGTCTGAATGCGGCGGCGGCTCTTCCTCTGGCTTGTTTTTCTAATGTCCTACCCAAAAGGATAAAGCCCAACATCATCACTGGTTCGTCAAAGAAGCATTCCCAACCAATTTGGGGAAACAACAACGCCACTAAACTTGCTGTGTAGGCTGTTAATGTTCCCAAACCCACCAAGGTATTCATATTGGGCGCATTGCGTCGCCAGCCCCGCCAACCATCCACTAAAATCGGTCGTCCGGGAATCAGGATGGCAACTGTGGCTAATCCACAGTGAAACCAGATGTTATTTAATACTGGTAATACAGCCCCACCCATGCTGGTAAAGTGACCAATTCCCGACAAAACTAGCAATATCCCCGCAATCATCAACTGCTGGCGGGCAGAACGCATTTCTTGGCGCTGCCGTTCTTCGGGATCTTGGAGGGTTGTGCCACCTGCAACTTGATTGCTAGCTTGACGGGGTTGAGAGGGAAATCCCGCTGTTGTTAATCGCTGTGCTAAGGCATCTGCATCTACTGCACCAGCTTCCGACTCTACAACAGCTACCTCTGTAGCCAGATTTACACAGGCGCTCTTGACTCCTGGATGTTGAGTTAGCTGTCGCTCTACAGCACTAACGCACCCAGCACATTTCATTCCGCCAACATCAAGGATAATTTTCTCGGAAGTAGGGGCTGTTTCTGGAGTAAGCTTGGTTTTTGGGGCAAGTTGCATGACAAGTGTTGGGTTCGCTACGAAAATTCAACGCTTGACTAAAAGCGTCTCTATTTCGAGCGTAGGCTAAATTCTCAACTTTGACATCCTCAACGGGCTAAAGCCACGGTGATTCCTAAACCTCACGATTTAGGTTTCTGTTTCCTTCCCTCACGGGTTTTGCTTACGCACGCCCCTTCGGGTCTACGCAACTGCCCTTTAGACTTATGCCTATCAGGTCTTATGTTCGCTCCACAGACTGTAACGGTGTGTCCTACCGCCAAAATGTTTTTAGCTGCGTTGATGTCCCGGTCGTGGTGCGCCCCACAATTTGGGCAATCCCACTCCCTGATATTCAACGGCAATTTATCAACAACGTGACCGCAGCTACTACAGCGCTTAGAACTGGGGAACCATCGGTCAATTTTCACCAAGGTTCGTCCGTACCAAAGAGCTTTATACTCCAGTTGCCTAATCATCTCGCCCCAGGAAGCATCGCTGATAGCACGGGCAAGTTTGGAATTTTTAACCATGTTTTTAACTGCCAAGTCCTCAACTACTATTGTTTGGTTTTCACGAATCAGTCGAGTTGTCAGTTTGTGCAGATGGTCAATTCTAGAATCGGAAATTTTAGCTTGAAGACGAGCTACTTTGAGTCTTGCTTTATCTCGGTTGCGAGAGGCTTTCTGTTTGTGGCTCAAAGACTTTTGCGCCCTTCTCAGCTTTTGATAGTGCTTGTCAAACGCTTTGGGATTAGCAATCTTCTCACCCGTACTCAGGGTCATAAGACTACTAATACCAACATCCAATCCCACAGCACTATCAATTGGCTGCATGGTTTCATCAGAAGGATCATTAATCCGCAAACTAACGAACCAGCGTCCAGAAGGGTCAAACTTGACAGTGATGGTTGTGGGGTCACAACCTCTTGGCAACTGCCTCGACCATTTAATTGGCAATGGGTCAGAACATTTAGCCAAGTAGACTTGTCCATCTTTCCACTTGAAAGCAGACTTGGTAAACTCTGCACTGCCACCGCTACGCTTCTTTTTGAAATTGGGATATTTCGCCCTACCCGCAGAGAAGTTTGTGAACGCTGTTTGCAGATGTCTCAAGCCTTGTTGCAGTGGTACACAACTCACCTCGTTCAAAAACTGAAGGGCTTCAAGTTTTTTCCACTGTGTCAACATGGCACTTGTTTGAACGTAGTCAACTCGTTCTTGCCTTTCATACCAAGCTTCGGTTCGGGAAGCCAATGCTCGGTTAAACACCAACCGCACACAGCCAATTGTCCGGCGCAATATTTGTTCTTGCTCGGTAGTTGGGTAAAAACGGTAGCGGTAGGCTTTTTCCATACTTCACATTTTACCAAATTCCATGTAAAGCCGTCCTAGAAGGACGGGGTTTCTACCCATTTTTCTGATGAAACAACTACGAACTCGGAACTGCTAACTGTGGTTCTGGTGTTGATTCCTCTTCTTCTGGTAAGCCCAATATTGATCTATACAACTTCACGTACTGTTTAGCAGATTGGTACCAACTGAAGTCTGTACTCATCCCACGTTGTTGTAATTGTTGCCATTGAGGTTGGAAACGGAAACCTTCCCAAGCTCGAATCATACAGGTGAATAAATCTAGTGGTTCATAGCGGTCAAAGCAATAGCCAGTACCAGCAGCATTCATGGGATCGTGGTGAAATACAGTATCAACTAATCCACCTGTACGGCGAACAATGGGAACCGAACCGTAGCGCAAAGACATCATTTGGCTGATACCGCAGGGTTCAAATCGGCTAGGCATTAAGAAGGCATCAGTACCAGCGTAAATTCTCCGAGACAGGGCATCGTTATATAGTAGGTAAACTGCCATGCGTCCGGGATAACGGGATGCTAACTGCCACATTTGGGTTTCGTAATAGCGATCGCCTGTTCCCAACAGTACAAATTGGGCATCTGTATATGCCATGAAGCGATCTAATATTTGCAATACTAAATCAATACCCTTTTGCTCGACTAAGCGTGTCACCATGCCGATTAAAAAGGCATTTTTGTTCACTTCTAATCCTACTTCTTCTTGCAGAGCAACTTTGTTAGCTGGTCGTTTATCTAGGGTATCGATGGTGAATTGTTGGGCAATGTATTTGTCGTCTGTGGGATCATATATTTCTAGGTCTATGCCGTTGATAATCCCCGATAACTTACCACTAATAAAAGACAGTAAACCTTCTAACGTTTCACCGTAAGCAGCTGTCTTGATTTGCTCGGCATAAGTGGGAGAAACAGTATTTACCCTATCGGCATATTGCACCGCAGCCGCCATCGTGTTGTGTCCTTGCATATACCAAGGACACCAAGTAATTTTCTCTAAATACCAACGCCAAGGCCCTTGATAAGCCAAGTTGTGAATAGTGAAAACGGTACTGATATCAGGGTCTTGGTGCATCCACACAGGAATCATGCCGGTGTGCCAATCATGGCAATGGATAATTTCTGGTTTCCAGTAATTCCAGCAAAATTCAGCTGCGCCGTTAGCAAATAAAGTGAACCGCCAATCTTCATCGTCTCCAGAATAAATCCGGCGGGGTAAAAAAGCAGGATGTCCAAATAAGTATAAAGGAACATCAGTACCAGGCAAAATGCTTTCGTAAACTGCAAAATCCTGGAACATGGCGTATCCAGAGCAGATCGGGTCTTTGGGAATCTCCATTTTGTCTGGTAGGAAGCCGTAGTAAGGCATGAATATTCGCACATCATGCCCCATTTTCCTCAAGATTTTGGGCAATGCTCCCACAACATCCCCCATTCCTCCAATTTTTGCGACGGGAGCTGCCTCTGCTGCAACGAATAGAATCCGCATGGTAATTTTTATTTCCCCGGTTCGGCTGATCAGTTTTCAATTATTCAGTTATCAGTTATCAGGTTTTCACCGTTAACTGTTTACTGTCCACTGATTACTTATCTAAGCACATCTGCTTGCCCTATAGCTTAAGAACCCCGTTGGATCTCGGTAAAAATTTCTTCTAAGATTTCTTGTGCGCCTTGTTGTCGCAAGCATTCTGCTAATTCAGCGCCTATAGCTTCGGCGTTGTTGGCAGTCCCAGTAATGGTGTCTTTGACTAGCTTTTGTCCATCGACGCTAGCAACTATACCTGTGAGGGTTAAGTTATCACCATCAATTTCTGTATTTACACCAATGGGTACTTGACAACCGCCTTCGAGTATCCTTAAAAATGCTCTTTCTGCTAGACAGCGATCGCGCGTTGCTGGATGTTCAATGGCTTTCAGTAAATTGATGAGTTCATTGTCATCTGCACGACATTCTATGCCTAAAGCACCTTGTCCCACTGCGTGGAGTGAAATTTCTTTGGAGAGAACTTGATGAATGCGATCGCCCATGCCTAAACGCCCTAATCCGGCGGCTGCTAAAATCAGGGCATCATATTCGCCTGCATCTAGTTTGGCCATCCGTGTATTCAAATTTCCCCGGACATCTTTAAATGTAAAATGCGGAAAATGATGACGTAGTTGTGCTAGTCGTCTCAAAGAAGATGTGCCAATGACTGCACCTGCTGGCAAAGTCTCAATTTGTTTATCTTTATGCTTTTCGTGTACCACTAAAGCATCTGCCGGATTTTCCCGTTCTGTAATTGCTGCTAGGGTTAATCCCTCTGGCAAATTAGTCGGCAAATCTTTGAGAGAATGAACCGCAAAGTCAATCTCTTGATTGATCATTCCTAGTTCAAGTTCTTTAGTAAATAGTCCTTTATCGCCAATCTTGGCTAATGCTACATCCAGGATTTTGTCACCTTGGGTAGACATGGTATGGACTTCAAAACAGATATCAGGAAAACTTTTTTGAAGTTGCTCTCGTACCCAGTAGGTCTGAACTAGGGCGAGTTGACTTTTCCGAGAACCAATACGGATGGTGCGTGGGGGACTGGATACAACTGAAGTCATAAAACAATATGTCAAACCAGGCGATACATTCACTCTCATCTAGACTACCGCAGTGGGTGAGTCACCGGATTGTTATTGTCTAATTGAGGTAAAGGTTATTTTTACTTTTTTTACATTTGTTTACATTTTTTTGAATTACTCAACGTCATTGCGACCGTAGGGAAGCAATGTCAAAGCCTTGATTTTCGTAGCGAGTGAGTAAGTCCTAATTTTCTTAAATCCGCATTCTTAACTATACATAGGCAAACCTACCACCAGACAGACGTGATAATTTGAGAGGGGAATGATAATCTGACATTAAAGTTAGAAATAATTTAAGCTTTTATTTACAAAACGTAATCCCTAACCCTATGAAACGTTCCGCCTGCCTTATCTTTAATCCAGTTGCGGGTCAGGGTGACCCAGATACAGAACTGGTGCAGATTCGGGCAATGTTAGAGCCAGAAATTGACCTGGATATTTACTTTACAACTGAAGAACTTGATGCTGATCAATTGGCTCAGGCGGCAGTTGAGCGGGGAGTTGATGCGATTATTGCTTCTGGCGGAGATGGTACACTTTCGGCTGCTGCTACTGCGGTTGTAGGGACTGATATTCCATTTGGGATTATTTCTAGAGGAACAGCCAACGCTTTCGCCGCAGCCTTGACGATTCCTGACACAATTGATGCCGCCTGTCAAACTATTTTACAGGGAGTAACTCGGCGTGTAGATGCAGCTTATTGTAATGGTCGGCCGATGGTGTTATTGGCAGGTGTGGGCTTTGAAGCTGATACAGTAGAACTGGCAGACCGGGAAGCCAAAAAACGCTTTGGAGTCATGGCGTATATTTTGGCAGGGGTGCAACAGCTGCGAAATTTACAGAGTTTTGATGTAGAAATAGAAACTGATGACAGAATAATTAAAACTAGTGCTTCAGCCGTAACAGTGGCCAATGCTGCACCCGCGAGTTCAGTTTTTGCTCAAGGCCCAGCAGGTATCCTTTATGATGACGGATTACTAGATTTGACCATAGTAGCCCCAACAAGTAAGGCAGGAGCGATCGCAGCGGCATTTCACTTATTTCAAACGGCTGCTACAGGTAACGCAGTAGAACGAGATGATATTGGCTATTTGCGAGGAGACAAATTTAAAATTACCGCTGATCCCCCACAAAAGGTGGTTGTTGATGGGGAAATGATTGGTACGACTCCCATTGAAATTTATTGTATACCAGCAGGTTTAAAAATTTTTGTCCCTGGTAATCCAGAAATTGAACCTACGGAAAAATTAGAGGGACTGCCTAATTTGACAGTTGAGATGAAAGACTCTGAGGAATAATGGAGAGATGGGAAGAGTAAACCAGATTTAGGAGTAAATTGCCTTGAAACTCGTTTCTGATCCGGCGATCGCTAAAAAAATTCGCAAGATGAAGCAACGGGTAAAATGGCAAGACCCGTTAATTTTAGAGCGGGGTATTGATCAAACTCGGTTGGTGTTGGATGATGACACCGCTAATGATGGTGAATTTTCTTTTTTGGTTATAGGTGACAGTGGTACTGGTAGTCACCGGGGTCACAATCCCCAACGACAGGTGGCGGAAATAATGCTACCTCACCATGAAGAATGTAGTTTTATGCTGCATACCGGCGATGTAATTTATTTGGTGGGGTCGAGTGAATACTATCAGCAAAATTTCATCCGGCCTTACCGAGAGTTTTTGGTAGGTGGAGAGCATTACAAAGACATTGCTTATGACAAGATGGTTTTTAAGTTGCCCATTTTGCCTGTACCGGGAAATCATGATTACTATGATTTACCAATTGTCTTGAGTGTACTTTCCTTAACTACGCTACCTATTCGTCGTTTATTGCGATCGCAGTTAGATTTGGATGTGGGTTTGCGTGGTTCTGATACAGGTAGGGCTTACGCCAAAGCTTTCTTGGACTATCTAAAACTGTTTCAACTACCAAGTGAGTTAGCTCAACATTTAGATAAACACTATACAGCCCAAACCAACACTGGTCGCTGTCTGAGCTATCAACCAGGACACTTTACCCGCTTGCCCAATCGCTACTATACTTTTAGCTACCGCGGGGTTGATTTTTTTGCTCTGGACTCTAATACATTTAATGAACCGCCACCACTACCAAGCACAAAAGCCGGTCAAGAACAGCGCCGAGTTTTAGAACAGCGCCGTCAGGATTTCGAGCAGGAAAAGCAACAAATTATGGAAACTTCAGCCACACTTAATCCTGATAATCCCAGTGAAGCGGAGCGACTAGATGATTTACAGGGTCAACTGTCGCAAATCGAAGAATTGATTGTGGATATCGACAAGCAGTTATACACTGACAAAACAGCCGTAACTGATGTTGAACAACTAGAGTGGCTTAAACGCAGACTAATTGAATCTTGGAATACTGAAGATGTGCGGGGAAGAGTGATTTATTTCCACCATCCACCCTATGTCACAGAAGCGACTAAATGGGAACAAGCGCAAACTCTAGCTATACGCGATCGCTTGCGTGGTGTACTAGATGCAGTGGCCCAAGCAGTCGGTTCCCCCACTGAAGACCGTCCTCTGGTAGATTTAGTTTTAAATGGTCACGCCCATTGTTTAGAACACCTCCAGACTGGGGATACTGGACATGGTGATTCTTATATTAACTGGATAGTTTGTGGCGGTAGTGGATATAGTCTGCGTCGCCAAAGAACTGAAGGCTCAGACTTAAGGGAAACCATTGGCGGGACAAATAAACTAGTGGCGCGATCGCATCTTTTCATTGGTCGCAATGGTAGTGGTTCTAAAAAACACCGACCCTATTCAGGTTTACGCATTGATGTTAAAGGTGATGGAAAACTTAAATTTGTTGTTCGTCCTTTGATAGCTGAATGGCATCAAAGAAAATGGCATAATTCTGAAATGGAATCTTTTGTCATTGGGTAATCGGCAATCTCATTAAAAAACCCTCTCCTGAATTAGCAAGAGAAGGGTAAAAGAAGGGATGGTGTTTTAGCAAAATCTTTTTGAGTGACCGATTCTAACTCACATTAAACTATTCCAGGCCCCTTACCCCGCTTGTCATCCATTTCTGTCAACTCACCTTCTTGATCCTGATTAATTTCTGCAAGTTCTTCAGCACGAGCTGCTTTGTCTTCTGCTGCTTTTTGTCGTGCATCTCCCGGTACTTCGTAGTACATTTCCGGTTCAACTGCGTAATTATTTAATAAGCCTTCTTTATCCATTGTGTAGCCGTCAGTGGTGTTGATGCTCTCGCTATCACTTTGATCATTTGTTTTTGCATCTCCCAGTTTTTCTTCTGTAGGGAGTGTTTTGTAATTTCCGCCTTCTCTCTCTTTACGAGCCGCAGTTTCAGCAGGGACTATTCCTCTATCGTAATTATCTGCTTCTGCACGTTCGGATGAATCTACTGCTTTATTAAATGATTCGTTAGCCATAAGTTATATCCTTTTTAAAGAGTTTTGTAGAATAACTTCCTGAACTAGATTATGGGATTCGAGGTGGCATATCTACTATCTTGAGAAGTAATTTTTAGGCAAATATTTTCTCCGTTCTATCTAGAGAGGTAGGCTCAATAGCAATCTTCCATGAATCATACATAAAAATATCCCCGACTTCTTCAATTAAGCCGAGGATCTACTTCTTTAAAGGTTGAGAAATCAAATAAAATTGCTTCCAATATCCTCTAACAGCTTTAAGCTTCGTCAACACCCAAAATTTGGTGTTTGAGGGAGCGTACATCCTCAGTTAATTCTTGACGAGTCTCGGCTTTGAGAAGATAACGGAAGGTAAACCAAGTTGAGTAACCAATACCAGTCAACTCAAAAAGCGGTGATAGTAGGGGAATATCATTAATTGCATCTAGAACTGCCAGTATTACTTTGACGGTAATAATTGCTGTCAGCACTAAAACAATATTGACTACAGCACGTTGATTTTGATTAAAAAACCGACTTAAATACTCAGGTATTTGCGTTAAAAAGCGAGAAACTTCTCTAGCGGTTTGTTGCCATTGATTTTCAGGTTCACTAGCAGGGGGGAGCTTGGGTAAGTCAGCGGCATTTTCTCCTCCTGAGGGAGCTAGCAAACCACCTGGTGCGATCGCATCGAATGATTTTACAGATTCTAGTTGTTGTTGTTCGAGTTCCATAGTTTTGTCGTGGTGTAAATACAGCCTTGATATCTAAATTATAGAATGTCAATAAAGAGAAAAATCAGGGTCATAATATGTTTGTAAATTTGAGATTTTAGATTGAGATTTGCTCACAAAATTTCGCATCTAAAATCCCAATCTTGTGAATTGATTGGCTTAGTGATTCACCAACTTAACCTTGGGGCGGAGCAACAACTGCATCCACAACTACATTATTGACGCCATAAATTTCTTTTGCCAAAGGTTCAATTTTAGATAATTGATTCTGATCAGGTACAGTTCCTGATACGGTGACTACACCTTCATCGTTTGCTTCAACTGTTAGTAGTCCGTCAGGGATATTAGCTTCTAATTTAGAACGAACTTCGCTGGCTAAGTCTTCTGGTCTTCTTTCACCAGGAGCTTGATTCAAGGCAGCAGTTCGCTCTTCACGAGCGCGAATATCAGCATCTAGCTGTCTTCTGCGGGTATCGCTTGTAGAGTCTTCTAGAGATTCTTGTGTTGTTTGTGCGGTTGGTGCTGCTGGAGCTTCGTTAGCATCAGGCGCGGCACTATCTGTTCTGGCAGTATCATTACAAGCAGCAACGCCTAAAAATAAGGCACAACTAATTAAGAAAGGAGTTAGCTTTTTCATATCTTTAGTTCTGGGTCGAAAATTGAAAATCCGAAAATGTGTCGATGTTTGTCAACAGTAGCATAGAGTAAGTTTCTTTACTCCTGCTACTACTACAGAGTGAAATTGTCAGAAGTAATAACCAAATTAATGGAGTTAAACTCGTTCATCCCGACGGTCAATAATCACTACCGCAGGATCTTGACTGCTTGTTGCTGAGTAACCAGGTGTGGCTTCACGTCTTACTTGATCAAGCCCTTGGCCGTAGTCCCGATTAACATCAGTAGCAGCATAGGTAGCAAATTCTTCAATACCGTGATGTCTGAGAATAGCTTCAGCTTGCTGGATTTGTGTTGGTGTACCATCGATAATCACTAAGTGATCACCTCTTTGGAAGCGATCGTTATAAACTTGCGCCCTGTCTTCGGGAATACCTAAACCAACCAATGCACCCACTAAACTACCAGCCGCTGCACCCACGACTCCGCCAGCTACGGTTGATGCTAAAGCAGTCGCTACTGCACCACCAGCAATCACAGGCCCAGCACCAGGAATAGCTAAGGCACCTAAACCAACTAATAAGCCGCCTAAACCACCTAGCATACCCCCGGTAGCTGCTCCGGCTTTGGCTCCTTCGCCTGTTTTATTACCTACTTCTGTATTTCTATCTACTCCGGCGATAGATTTCTCATTTGTGTCTTTAGCAATGAAAGACACCTGATCCATTGGGAAACCGGCATCGCGCAGTTCACTAATTGCTAATTCTGCATCTCGATAACGAGAATATACACCAATTGCCCGTTGAGTTGTTTGTGCAGAGACATCCCTATGAGCAACATTGGTAGTTACACCTCTGTCTTCTGGGTAGTCATAAACACCATATTCTTCGATCCTGTGGCGATTGAAAATTATTTCGGCCCTAGCAAGTTCTGCCTCTGTGCCTTCTACGACAACCAAATAATGTCCTCGCTCAACTCGCTCGTTATAAACTCTGGCTCTTTCTTCGGGAATACCTAAGCCAATTAATGCACCAACTAAGCTACCTGCTGCTGCACCAATACCAGCGCCAGCTAGAGTTGTAGCTAGAGTTGTAGCTGTTGCGCCAGCCAGCATGATGGGGCCAATTCCGGGGATTGCTAAAGTCCCCAGTCCGACTAACAAGCCAGTCACACCGCCTAAAACACCACCAGATACTGCCCCAACTGCGGCACCTTCATCGGCTTTATCGCCTACACGTTCCCGGACTTCAGTACCTGCAACATCATCTTTATGGTCTGCATCTTTGGCGATGACCGAAACTCTATCCATTGAAAAGCCCGAAGCTTTTAGTTCTTGCAACGCCTTTTCTACATCACTACGATGAGAAAAAGCACCAACAGCTCTTTTACGCGCGCCTATAACCATGTTTTTTTCTCCTAATCAGTTAAATTTGTATTTGCAAATTTATTGATATCAATACCGACATCTCTATTTGTACATTGTTGAGAGAGAATTTCCATCAATCGCGTGGCATAATTACAATCTATGTCATTAGACATAAGTGTATTTTTTTAACAAATAAAAAAGATGTTTTTATACAAAAATCATAGACAAATAGATATATATTAAAATATTTTTTGGCTTGCTTATTTAATTTCGGAGTGGCACTTTGACTTATTTATAAAAATTAAATAATAAATGATAAAAAATAAAAAAGATATTTTAAAGCAAGTTTTTCTATCAGTTTTTTGGAAATTTACAAAAATATAATAATCTCGATTCTTTTTTTGTTTACTATTTCACCAAATGAATTAAATATTATCCAAATACTTATTGACAACAAAGAACAGTCAATAAAATCATAAAAATATGACTTTTGGATAAAATCTTTATTACTTAAGTAGGTGTAAGTCTAGATAATCCATGCCTAGAGTAGTAATCAGACCACGGGATCAAAAAATAGCTGATTGCATAAATGGCTAAAGGAGAAGAATTATGTTTTATGGTCTTAACACTATTTTACATGGAGGCTGTCTATCACTGGGGATAGCACCTATAAATGGCAGTTCAGAACTCCTAACTCCAGAACAAATTCCATTGGTCTTTTCTGGGACTAAGTTTATAGTGGCACTATTAGCTGGCACTTTAATGGCTTTTGCTTTCCAATTTCTTTTAACTAATTTTTCAGTTGCAGTTGGAATTTCATCTTTAGGAAGTGACTATGGTGATAATTCTGATTCAGAAAGTTGGGATGGTGCAATCCGCAAAATTGAAAGTAAAGTGGGAATTTGGGCATTAATGACTGCCAGTATTGGCTTATTCGCTGCTTGTTTTCTGGCAGTTAAACTGAGCTTAATTCAAAGTGCGTTTTTAGGAGCAATTATCGGTGTTGTCATTTGGTCTACCTACTTTTCATTGGTGGTTTGGGTAGGTTCATCAACTGTAGGTTCATTGATTGGTTCTTTCATTAATACGACTAGTGCTGGTTTACAAACCTTAATGGGTACAGCAACTTCTACCCTCGGCGCTAATGCAGCCAAAAAACAAGTAGTTGCTACTGCTGAAGAAATTACAGCCGCAGTTCGACGTGAGCTAACGTCAGGTATTGATACTGAAAATATCAGCAACACACTGCAAAATTCTTTAAAATCTCTGCAAATACCAAACCTGGATTTATCAGAAATTCGCGGTCAATTTGACAAGATACTTAGTGATGTAGATTTTAAATCTCTAGCTGATAGCGATATTTTACAAAACATCAATCGCCAGACATTTGTTGATTTAGTTAGTAGCCGGACAAATTTATCGAAACAAAATATCAATGAAATTGCCGACCAACTAGAAGATGCCTGGAAACAAACTATTGCGCGGCAAAATCCCACAGAGCAAGTAATTAATTTACTTAAATCTGCTACACCTGAAGAGTTAAATTCTGAAAACTTAGGAGAACAACTCCAGCAATTGGTGACTGTCGGGGGTAACGGTAATGGTAAGAATGGCGTCATCAAAAAAGGAATGCAGTTGGGTTTGAGTGCTGCTGCGCCAGCATTGCTAGATCGGGTGGATTGGTCTGAGATTGATTGGAATAATCTGACAAATCAGCTACAAAAACTCCGAGATAAAGTTGATGTGGAAAAAATCACTCACCAACTACAAGAATTCAGAGATAAAACTACTGATCAAATAAGTGAAATTGTACCGGAGTCACCCGATAACACGATCAAAGCAGATATCAAAGACTACATCTTAAATTCTTTTCCTTGGCATTTCAACCGAATTACCATCAAAGATGAGTTTCAAGAAGTTATCTATGATGCACAAGCAGATCCGGAAACTACACGCCGGGAATTAGCCGCAATCAATCAAGAATATTTTACTAACTTGCTGACACAGCGAGATGACATTAGTGAAGTTAGGGTGAAAGAAATTTCCCAGCAGATGGAAAGCATTCGCCAGGAAGTATTAGAACTGGTGCAACAGGCGGAAGTTAAAGGAAAAGGTCAAGAAATTCGCTTGGGAATCGAAAATTATTTGCGTTCTACGGGGAAGGCAGAACTTAACCCAGACGCTATCGAACAGGATTTCTCAGCATTGTTGGCAGAAACAACAGATGATTTTGCAGATATCAGTATTCGTTTACAAGAATTTGGCCGCGATGCCTTTAAGCAGCTACTATTGCAGCGTCAAGATTTGAATGAAGAAGAAGCTAATAATATTATTAGTCAACTCGAAGGTATCCGCGATCGCTTCTTGCATCAAGCCAAAAAACGCCAAGAACAAGCAACCGCAAAAGTTAATGAATTGGGGCAAAAGGTAGAAGATTATTTGCAAAATACCAACAAAGAGGAATTGAATCCTGAAGGTATTAAACGTGATTTTAGAACTTTACTGGATGACCCCACAGTAGGAATTAGCTTAATCCGCACCCGCCTATCTCATTTTGACCGAGATACATGGATGAAATTGCTCAGTCAACGCCAAGATTTGAGCGAAGAACAAATCAACCAAATCCTGGATCAACTCGAAGCAGTACGGGACAGCATCTTGCAAGCACCACAAGCAGTTGCAGATCAATATGAGAAAACTACCACTGCAATAGCTGAATATCTCCGCAAGACTAACTTAGAAGAACTCAACCCAGAAGGTATCAAGCGAGATTTGACCACATTACTGGCTGATCCACAAGTGGGTGCTTTAGCATTACGCGATCGCCTATCTCATATTGACCGTGAGACTTTAGTTAAACTCCTTGGCCAACGGGAAGATTTGAGCGAAGAACAAGTTAATCAAGTAATTGATCAAGTACAAGAGACAATTCAAAGCATTGTCAAAGCGCCACGACGCTTGGCCAGTCGTACAGCTAAACGAGTTGCAGATTTTGAAGCCAATGTAGAAAATTACTTGCGTTACACCGACAAAGAAGAACTCAACCCAGAAAGCATCAAACGGGATTTGCAATTGCTGTTGCAAGATCCACAAGTAGGACTGGAGAATTTAAGCGATCGCCTGGCTAAATTTGACCGTTCCACACTTGTGGCTCTATTATCTCAACGAGAAGATATCTCAGAGGAAGAAGCCAATAAAATTGTTGAGCAAATCGAATCTGTGCGTAATTCAGTTGTCAGCCAACTGCAACAAGTTCAGCAAAGAGTAGAATCGGTAATTGAAGGAATTTTTGGCAGATTGCGCGATTATCTCAACTCACTGGAACGCCCAGAACTTAGTTATGAAGGCATTCAGCAAGACTTTGGTCAATTATTTGATGATCCTCAAGCCGGATTTGAAGCCTTGCGCGATCGCCTGAGTCAATTTGACCGTGATACCTTAGTGGCTATCTTGAGTTCTCGTGAAGATATTTCCCAAGAAGATGCTAACCGGATTATCAATCAAATAGAAGCAGCACGGGATAGTGTCTTACATAGAGCCGAACGCATCCAACAAGAAACGCAAAAACGCCTGCAAGCCATCCAAGAACAAGCCAAAAAACAAGCTGAAGGTGTCAAGAAAACCGTAGCCAGTGCAGCTTGGTGGCTATTTGGTACAGCGTTTACCTCCTTAGTCGCCAGTGCGATCGCCGGGGCTATAGCTGTTACAGGTTAAATTGCCATAGCTGATCAAAAATATTGAAATGAGGGAGATGAGAAAGTATTTTCGTTCTTATCCCCTTATTTTCTTATCCCCCACTCCCCATCAAATAGACATAGGAACCTAAACTTTCATCATCTGTACCAAACACCACACCACCTGCGTTACCTGGAACTAGTTCCATCCCTTCAATCTTGCGGTAATTAGCACGGTAGATAGGAACAAGTTGAGAATTTTGTCTCCAGACGATTTTGTTTCCACTGAATCCTAAGTAACCCGCAACATATAAAGCCGACTGAAATGGGCCATCATCTCCAGCATCACTGGCTGAGGTAATATACACAATTCCCGCAGAATCTACTTTAATATCGGAAATATGCCGCACATTGTCAGCGGGGAAGGGTACTTGCAAATCCCTGGAACCTGCAAGGGTAATTTGATATGTGAATGGATTAAAATTTCCCCAATAAACAGTTGCTGGCTGTTCTTCTGCGCCTCTATGCGCCCAAATAGCAACTAATTTACCATCTATATCTTGCAAACCAAATCCCTCAAAATTACTGCCTTGAGGAACATTTGGTAAATTAAATTCTTTGAGAACAGAGACGGTTTTTTTTGCAGAATTTAACTTCAGATAATAAGCTTTTCCCAAACTGGTTAAAGCGATGAACTCAGTATTATTTTTTCCTGGTACTGAGGTTAAAGCCTCTAGGTCAATTGGTAATTCTGTTTTACTGGGCCAGTCCACAGCAAAATATTCAGGTTGGTTTTTACCTTTAATGCTGATAATCGCTAAACGACCTTGGTTTTTTTGTTTATTGTCATGAACAACCAAAAAATTTAGCGTATTATCTTGCTGTTCTACTAAAGCCATCCCACTAATCCCAAAAGAGATACCACCGCGAACTGGTCGCCAATCTCTTGCCCAAGCTTGCTGAGATATGAATAAAAATGCACCTAAGATAACTATAGTAATGATTAACCTAAAAAACCGAGGCATATTCTCAAGGGTGTGTTAACGGATGCTCAATGATATCAAATCTCAGCAATTTCACCAGATATCGCTGACTAGAGAAAGTTTTACCTATGGTTTGGAAGTGCTAGCTAATATTGATAGCGATTTGGCTAGTATTTTAAAGGCATTCGGAACGCCACCCATGTGGGAACGAGAAGCAGGTTTCCCGACTCTAATTCACATAATTTTAGAACAGCAAGTTTCCTTGGCGGCAGCAAAAGCTGTGTTTAATCGTTTATGTGCAGTGGTTGTCTCGTTAACACCAGAAAACTTACTGAAACTTGAAGATGTTCAGCTAAAATCAACTGGCTTGAGTCGGCAAAAGATTGTTTATTGTCGTGGTTTAGCAGATGCAATTGTGAATGAGCAACTGGATTTAGCCAAACTAGAAACAATGGAAGAAACTGCTATTAGAAATAAGCTCAAGCAAATTAAAGGTATCGGAGATTGGACGGTTGATATTTACTTACTGATGGCGCTGAAACGTCCTGATGTCTTTCCCAAAGGTGATTTAGGAATTGCGATCGCTCTCCAAAATCTCAAAAAATTGCCGACACGCCCAACACCCACACAAATAGAAACAATTGCCCAAAACTGGCGACCTTGGCGCGCAGTGGCTACCAGAATACTCTGGCATTACTATCTCAGTAATGCCAATAGCAAATTAAAGTAACTCGCAATTGTAAATCATTTAATTACGAATTACGAATTACCTGTGAATACTCGTTCAGCCGGGCCAGTCATGTAAACTCGTTGGTCGATTTCTGACCATTCAATTTCCAAGGGGCCACCAGGTAATTCTACAGTAGCGGTGCGATCGCACTTTCCAGTCAGCACACCAGCCACTAAGGAAGCACAAGCACCAGTACCACAAGCTAAGGTGATTCCCGCGCCGCGTTCCCATACCCGCATTTTCAAATAATTTCGACTGACTACTTGAATAAATTCGGTATTTGTGCGTTGGGGAAAAACTGAATGATGTTCAAATTTGGGGCCGATAACTTCTAAAGAAATGGCGGCGACATCTTCCACAAAGGTTATACAGTGGGGATTCCCCATACTGACACAGGTTACTTCCCAGGTTTTTCCCGCCACTTCTAAAGTTTGATTAACCACTTTGGTATCAGCAGAACCAAGGGTAGTAGGAATTTCCCCAGCCAGTAATCTAGGTAATCCCATATCCACCTTAACTAGACCATCGGGCATAAGTTGGGGTGTCATCACACCAGCCAGGGTATGAATGCGATATGAGTCTTTGTTTCTGGATTCGCCTTCTAAGTCTGCCAAAAACCTACCTAAGCAGCGAATACCATTACCACACATTTCCGGTTCTGAACCATCAGAATTAAAAATTCGCATGGTGTAGTCAGTGCCATTTTCTCCCGGTAAGGCAAAAATCACACCATCAGCACCGATGCCAAAGTGGCGATCGCACAACTTGACTGCTTGCTCTGGAGTCAGCACTGGTACTGACGATAAGCGATTGTCAATTAAAATAAAGTCATTTCCTAGACCGTGATACTTCGTAAATTCGATTGCCATTTTTCCTGTGATGAATTATCAATGATTAGGTATTGGGTATCGGGAAGTTTGTTATCCCCTTCGGATGATGCCTACGACAAGCTACGCGGTAAGCGCAGCTACTCCCTCTCTTTTAATACATCATTAACCAAAAATGGCTACAACGGAATTTGACACATCATTACCTAGCATTCGCCAACTGCAAGAACTCATTAAACAAACAGCAGTTATAGAGTTAAAACTGGTAACCGGTGATCTGCTCATAGGGAAGATTGCCTGGCAAGATCCTAACTCTGTGTGTCTTGTGGATGACAACAATCACCAAACCACTGTTTGGAAACACGCGATCGCCTACATCAAGGCTAAAGGCTAATTGTTGTTTTGTTAACTGTGGCAAACAACGATTGTAGTTGATTTAAATTCGGCCACCTACCACATAACAGCACTTGATCACCAACTCTTAAATCTGTGTTGTCATCAGGATGACGGATAAATTTGCCATCTCGTCGTATGGATTGTATTTGGACTCCAGATTGTTGCTGAAGATCCAAATCGATAATAGTCATACCCAAAGCCGGAGAATCAGCATTGACTGTGACCCATTGACAAGCGTTATTAGCCTCAGGAACAGCTACCTTACCCTGGGCAAATTCTTCTAACGCTGCTAATTCTTCCGATGCTCCCACTACCAATAGGCGATCGCCTGCTTCTAATTTAGTTTGAGCATTGGGATAATCTATTTCTTCTTCATTAGCGCGGCGAATAGCCATTAAACTCGCCCCTGTTAAGTAGCGGATGTCCGCTTCGCCTAAACTCATGCCAATGAGGGGGGACGCATTTGGTAGGGTATACCAACGGCGATTTAAATCACGAGTTGCTTGCTGCAAATCATGGGCCACTTCTAGTGGTGTTTGCTCTGGTCGTAATGCTAAATAATGATTGTTACGAATTTGCTCGACTTCCCGTTGTACCACCATCGATAAAAAGCCTAAACCTGTTAATAAATGGGTGGCCATTTCTAAACTAGCTTCAAATTCTGGTTGGACTACTTCCCTTGCACCCAATTGATAAAGCACTTCAATATCTTTATCTTGGGTAGCGCGAACAACTAAATCTAATTCTGGACACAATTCTAAAGATCTTTTGAGACAAAGCCGGATACTCATAGCATCAGGAAGAGCGATCGCCATTCCCTTGGCATAATTTACCCCAGCGGTTTCCAGAACATGGAAACTCACACAATTACCGTAAACATAAGGTACTCCCTGCTCTCGTAATTGCTGGATGCGCCTTTCTGATTGATCGATAACTACCACAGGTAAATCATGTTGTTGCAACAACTTCACTAAGTTTTTACCAACTCGCCCATAACCACAAACTACTACATGGCCTTTGGACGGTAAATCCGCCGATACATCACGCGGATAAACTTCTTCTAAATAAGGTTGCAGCCAAGGCATTGATTCGGCAAAGTTAAATAAAAATGGGACTAACCGTAGCACAAAGGGAGTCAAAATCAGTGTAACTGCTGTGGTTCCTAAAATTAGCAAATATACCCGGCGAGAAACCAAACCCAAAGCCTGCCCTTCACTGGCCAGCACAAAAGAAAATTCCCCAATTTGTGCTAGTCCTAATCCAGCGATTAAGGCCGTCTTTAATGGGTAGCGAAACAGCTTTACCAGGGGTGTGATAATTAAAAATTTCCCGACAAACACCAGTGCAACCAATCCCAAAATCAATTCCAGATTGTTCCACAAAAACACTGGGTCAATTAACATACCAATGGCAGCAAAAAATAAACTAGCAAAAATATCTCGTACTGGTTCTACATAAGTCAGGGTTTGGTCAGCATATTCCACTTCAGAAATCATTAAACCAGCGACAAACGCCCCCATTTCGATGGATAACCCTAAATATTCCGTCAGCAGGGCAATACCTAAACACAGCGTCACCACCCCTAATAAAAATAATTCTCGGCTTTCAGTACGGGCTAAAAGTCGCAACAAACGCGGTATCACCCAAATCCCCGCTACTACTGCACCGCCGGCAAATAAAGCCAGTCGCAGTAATGCTGTCAACACTGCTATACCAATGGTTTCTGCTGGTTGGTTTAGCGCTGGTAAAACGGCGATCATCAGTCCCAGTGCTAAGTCCTGCACTACCAAAATCCCCAACATCACTTGTCCGTGGGGTGTTTCTGTTTCGTTGCGCTCCATCAAGCACTTAAGCACAACTGCGGTAGAAGATAAAGATAAAATTGACCCTAAAAATACACCTTTAGCGGGTAACTCTTCCCAAGCACCTGTAAGTCCACAGACAAGAACTGTCACCCCAATGGTTAAGGCAATTTGTAGCCCACCACCTCCTAAAGCAATTCCCTTGACTTTTTTCAGTTCGGCAAAAGAAAATTCTACTCCCAAAGCAAATAACAGAAAGGCGACTCCAAACTGGGCCAGAGTTTCCACTTGAATAACTTCTTTAATCACTCCCAATCCGGTTGGCCCCACAATCATCCCACCGATGAGATAGCCTAGCAGCACAGGCTGCTGTAAAAGCGACGCCAATAGTCCTCCACAGGTGGCGACGGCGAGAACTGAAACTAAATCAACGATTAGTCTAAAATCTTCTTGCACAAGTTTTTCAAAGAACTATTAAGGCCTATTAAACTTAGGATACAAATTTTTATATATCTGCGGGTAGACTAGCAGCACTAACTTTGCACAAAACTAAAAATTAATCTGGACAAATGCCTTACAGCAAGAACTCAAACGTAATGCACCCTATATATGTTTTATTTTATACTCTTTTGCTACCTCAAATTGGTCTAAAGAAGGAAGATTCACCCTAGCCTTTACCAAGAATATATATTCTGGGGTGAAGTTGATAATCTTGAACCTTCCAAGCTAAAAGAACCTTTTAAATTGAGGATAAATTTATGCCCGTCAATTATGAAAATGAAATTTTTTACTCTCTAGAAGAATTATCTCAACCTATAAATATGTCTGTTAAAGAATTGGAGAATTTTCTTGATAATGCCGTCAGCACACATATTAATCGAAAAGAAATACGTGGTATTCCTCACATTAATAAACTGGAATTAGAAGTTATTTTTGAAAAAGTATTCTCCTTTAAAGGTATACCCGAAGATAGAAAATATAATATTCCCGATTACTTACAAAATTGTACATTACCTTGGGCTAATACCTTAGTAAAAATGTACAATCATAAAATCAATTTTCCGGCAGCATTATCACCAGAACAAGGCGAATTTGTCAAAAGTATGATTTGTAATATTAATCCTAGTAATGTTGTAGAAATTGGCTGTTTTACAGGTATTTCTACAATCTGGATGGCTGCTGGTTTAGAACAAATAGATAGTGAAGCAACCATTCACTCTATTGACTTATTTGATGAAATTTTGCCGTGGCTACCTCATCGTTACGGATATTTAAGTGATCCGTTGAAGTACGCTCAAACTTGTGCATTATCTGCTGGTTTAGCACATAGAATTACATTTCATAAAATGAATTCCCTGGAAATGGGTAGAAGATTTAAAGAGTTAATTCTGCACCCAATTGATTTCCTGTTTATTGACGGTGACCACACACAAGAAGGATGTACTAGTGATTTTATGAATTTTTATCCTTTTGTTTCTCCAGGCGGATACATCATGTTACATGATATTTATCCTGAACATTGTGGATGGGATGGGCCAAGATATGTCATTGATGAGTGGCTAAGTCACAATCCTAATTTAAGTTTAGTAGAAATTAAAACCAGTCCTAATAATTTTGGTATGGCTTTAATACGTAAGTTAGCATAAATGTAGTGGGCGTTGCATAATAGGGTATGAACATAGGGTAATAAAACATAAATTGTCCTGAATGTGGCTCTCGTCACAACCATAAGAATGGCATAAAAAGAGGTAAGCAAAATCACATTTGTTGTAATTGTTGTCGCCAATTTATTCAAGATTATGAGCCATCAAAAACTTATAGCAATGAGATAAAAGAAGAATGTATTCGGATGTATCTCAATGGTCTGGGTTTTCAAGCGATATTAGATTCATGATTTGGGTGTACAGTTCTAATTTAGACTATATATATTGCTCAAGATATTGAAGGAATTTCTGATGACCTCTGACAAAACCGATTCTAAACAACGTTCATTTACTAAAGTTATCTATCGTTTTCTTGGGGGGACTGCACTTGGCACTCTTATAGTGCTTATCCCTATTACATATGGGACATTTAACGATTGGGGGCTGGTTCAAACAGGTGTCGCATTATTGCTGGTTATATTGTGTGGCTTACTATCAATTGTTTGGGGCGAAAAATTTATTGACGTGGTGATGCGAATGCTGAATAGTACTGGTCTCTAAACGAGTGAACCGTGTATTTCTACAATCATAATTTAGGTGATCAAAATCAAAAAATGAAGAAGGAGCCTAACAATCCCAATGCACCCGACCACCAAGAGATTGCTTGTGAGCATTTAAAGTTATCTACGTCCGGTGATTGGGAACGTTATACAAAAATAAATCAAACGTAAAAGAGGATATTATGCCAGTACCCGCAGAATACCAGCGTGCTTCAGATGACTTCTATAAGTATTTGGTAGATGCACGCGACATAGCAGGGCTGTGGAGTACACACGTAACTTACACAATGACTCAAGGGGTCTTTCAAACGTTTCGCCGTAGGCTTTCCACTGAAGATGCAATAGCTTTTGCGAATGTACTGCCGATTTGCTTGAGGGCGCTTTTTGTAGCTGACTGGGATACGAATGAGCCGCAAAAGTCTTTTGAAGATCGTGAACAGATGATGAGGGAAGTAAAATCATTGCGTGGGGAACACAATTTTTCTACTGAAACAGCAATTAGAGATGTAGCCGCTGCCCTGAGACGACACGTAGATGAGAAAGCCTTTGATCGAGTGCTTGCCAAATTGCCAGAAGGTGCGCTTGATTTCTGGCAAATATAACAGGCTTGTTCGTGGTTTCACCATAGAATAAGTACAAAATAACTGCGGTTTTATACTTGATTTATCTCCGCGCCTAGATTTTGATTGATGATGTATCAAGAAAATCCTCACATCAGATCATGTAAATTGATTTTTTCCTGCTTGTGAGAAATCAGGGTTGTATTTATGATCGGTTAACTGTCAAAAAACCAGGTAGGTAGGGGACTTGCAGAAATTAAATTATCCAATTTACTGGGATGCAAGGTTGTCTTTCTCCCCCCTGCTCCCTGCCACTGAGCGTAGCCGAAGTGCTGCTCCCCTGCTTACCCAGTGATTGGACATTTATTTAGTTGGAAGTCCTTGGTGTTGCAAAATTAACACTCAACCAAAACCTGGTATAGTCATTGCTTCTTGTTCTAATGCACTGTTTCTCGGATTGATTCAGCATCAATGGGTTTAATCAAGTAAAGTCTTAACATATGCCAAACGATCGCGGACATGGCAGGAATTTTCTTCCAGAACTTGATAAACTGGGAAGTCTGACTTTGCTTAATCTCCGCCAATTTTTGCGTGTTGACGAAACACTGTTCTAACCGCCAGAAAAATGCCGGGTGATTGGTATCCAAAATCAGCGGAAAAGCCCGCGCAGAAGTATTGTTGGTTTCTTGAATGACTTTGTTGTTGTATTTACGGGGATGTATCCCAATGGCTTCATAGAATGTCGCCCGTTCAAATACTGTCACGGTGTGGGTAACAAACACAGTTAATAAGAAGAAACGCACCCATAATCTAGCCCTCCAATTATTCCATAACCGGGGTTGCGATCGCAGCAGGGCTTTAAAGAAATCTCCATGTCGATTTTCATCCTGACACCAACTCTCAAATTTACGGAACAAAGGATAGAATTGGTATTCTGGGTTTTCTTGCATATGGCGATGCACTAAGATATAACGCCAGTAACCAATTTTTTCCGATAGGTAGACTGTGTAGATTACCCACTCAGGCGGGAAAAAAGTATAGGTGCGATGTTTGGTTAAATAACTTAAGTCTAGTGAAAGATTAAAATCAGCCATCGACTTATTGAGAAATCCCGCATGGCGCGCCTCATCCCGTGCCATATAATTAAAGGCATCTGCCAACAGGGGATTCTTTTCTTTCAGTCTGCGGGATAATTCTTTAAACAGCAAAAACCCAGAAAACTCTGAGGTGCATGAACGCTCCAAAAAGTCAATAAAAGCGCGGCGTTTTTCTCCCTCAACATGATCCCAACACTGCTTAAATTCTTCATCACGCACAAAGTGATGGCGGTTATAGTCAGCGCGTAATTCTTCGACAACCGCCTGCAACTCAGTCTCATTCGAGGAAATATCTAAATTGGCTACTGCATCAAAGTCAGTGGTGTAAAACCGGGGTGTTAATAATGTTTCCTGAACAGGTGCTTTAATACCTGGCTTCAGTAACTGAGGCTCTGGGGTTTCGAGAGATTTAACCATGAGACTGCTTTTATTGCTTTATCTTTTAATAGTTATATAAACATAAAATGTTATTGCAGCACATCAGTTAAATTATTGAAAAGCTATTTTAGATAAATAACCTTATAGGACAGTCCAGTTTGATTGCCAATAACTTGTAAAACGTAGCCATTATCACTCGTAGAAGCAGAGAACAAGCAGTTGGTAAGTGTATTTGGGTAAAACCAGAAAAATATAAAGAAATATTAATGGCTTTATAGTTATACAAAGATTGATAGTTAAATAATTTTGTGAGAGAAAAATAAAATAGCTGGAATCTGTATCGGCGTGGGTACTTGCTAGATAGAGTGATGCAGATCCGCTTTCCACCCAGAATAACAATCATTTAACTCTGACATTGACTGTGAAGTGACAGCCATCTTCAGGCGGTGACTGTAGAGAAACCTTGCGCTTGAATCTGAAGGAAGCAATCATGAGTAGCAATCTAGCCATCAAACTACGTTCTGGCACTCAAAAAGCTCACACAGCAGCCGAAAATGTGGGCTTCATGAAATGTTTTCTTAAGGGAGTTGTAGATAGAGATTGCTTTGCCAAGTTTCTCAGTAACTTGTATTACATCTACAGCGCACTAGAAGCACACTTGATGAAACATGCTCATCATCCGGTATTGGGTGCAGTTTATTTCCCAGAATTGAATCGCCAAGCCTCCTTAGAGAAAGACATGGTATTTTATTATGGGGATGACTGGCAAAAACAAATTAGCCCTTCAAAAGTTGCCCAAACTTACATTACCCGCATTGAACAATTATCTGCTAACGAACCAGCCTTATTAATAGGTCATGCGTATACCCGCTACATGGGTGATCTATCTGGGGGTCAGATGCTGCAAAAAATTGCTCAATCAGCCTTAAAGCTATCCGGTTACGAAGGCACATCTTTTTACAATTTTGAGCAAATCCCCGACAAGAAAGCATTTAAAGACAAGTATCGTCAGGCATTAAACACATTATCCATTGATGAGGCGATCGCAGACCAAATTGTCGCCGAAGCCAACCAAGCCTTTCAATTCAACATGCAAATGGCTGAAGAACTCGAAGGAAACTTAATCAAAGCCTTCGGTCAAGTAGTATTCAACAGCCTCACACGTTCCCAAAACCCTGGTAGTACTGAAATAGAGGCTAGGGGCTAAAAAGTTTCTTCTCAATTTCCCCACTCCCCACTCCCCACTCCCTACTCCCCAAATTCTCGGAGGTTTTAATGGTCTTTGTCTTGCCTGGTGTCAAATTTGATCTAAATATGATCAAAAAGTATGATACTGCTGCACCCAGATATACAAGTTATCCACCCGCTACAGAGTTAAGTACAGAATTTACTGCAACTGATTTTCACGCCGCCATTACTTCCTCTAACCACAGACAATCTCCCTTATCTTTATATTTCCATATACCCTTTTGCCAAACGGCTTGCTACTTCTGTGGCTGCAATACAGTAATTTCCAATAATAAAAATATTGCTAAACCTTATTTAGAGCATTTAGTTCAAGAAATTAAGAACATGGCAGCCTTGATTGACCCCAACAGAAAGGTGCGGCAAGTTCACTGGGGCGGTGGTACACCAAATTATTTAGATAAAGATCAAGTCAAATTCTTGTGGAAAAATATTACACGCTATTTTAATATTGATCCACAGGCAGAAATTTCTATTGAAATTAATCCCAGCTACGTTGATCAAGAATATATTTACTTGCTGAAAGAAATTGGTTTTAACCGCATTAGTTTTGGCATCCAAGATTTTAACCCCCAAGTACAAGTAGCTGTAAATCGTGTCCAGCCAGAAGCATTACTATTGGATGTCATGAGTTGGATTAAAGCAGCTCAATTTGACAGTGTAAATGTAGATCTAATTTATGGTTTACCTTACCAAAATCTCCAGACATTTCGAGAAACAGTCCACAAGACGATTGAATTAGATCCTAATCGTATTGTTGTATTTAACTTCGCCTATATACCGTGGATGAAGCCCGCCCAAAAAAATATTCCTCAAGAAGCATTGCCTAAACCACAGGAAAAGTTGGAAATTTTAAAGATGACTATTGAGGAACTGACGAGTAGTAAGTATCTGTTCATTGGTATGGATCATTTTGCCAAACCTGATGATGAACTAGCGATCGCTCAACGTAATGGTACTCTCCAACGTAATTTTCAGGGCTACACCACCCACGCTGGTACAGAACTCTTTGGCTTTGGGGCGACATCCATTAGTATGCTGCATGATGCTTATGTACAGAACTACAAGCACTTAAAGGATTATTATCAGGCGATCGCCGCAAATATTTTGCCAGTTAGTAAAGGTATTAAACTTACTCAAGATGACATAATTCGACGCGATGTTATCATGTGCATTATGTCTCACTTTCATTTATATAAGCAAGACATTGAAGCAAAATATCACATCAGTTTCGATGACTATTTTTTCCATGAATTAAAGGCATTAGAACCTTTAGCCGATGATGGACTTGTCAGTATATCAACTAACCAAATCCAAATCACAGATATTGGTAGGTTACTGGTGAGAAATATTGCTGTTGTTTTTGATAATCATAATCAAACTAGAGATAGACAATTTTCGCGGGCAATTTGAACCCAGAATGACAGCAAATGCTGAAGTTACATTATATATACAATACTAATAATTGGTTGTGCGGAAATAGTATGACCAATTATTTTAATGTTTGGTTATCGATATTTGCTATTTATTTATGTCTTTAACCTAGTGAAAAACCCTCTATACTTATCAACTAACAAACAGTATAATATTAGCTTATTTGATGGTATTAAGGCGTATATTGTCATCAAATATTTACATATTCATGTCTATTTAAGTTAATCTTTAAAAAATCCTAAATCAGAGGATATGAGTATAAATCCATATCAATTATTATCTATCTTTTGGATTGCAATATCTCTCTCGCCTGGTAGAAACAATTGTAAATGAGGCTTGATACTATAAATACAGTTGAAATTAAAACATTTGATTTGAGGAGTTTGTATGAATATTATTGCTTGGGCGATTTTAGGATTGATAGCAGGTGCCATTGGTAAAGCAATTTATCCAGGTAATCAAGGTGGTGGAATCCTCTCCACAATGATATTAGGTATCATCGGTGCTTTTGTGGGGGGTAGTTTATTTACACTACTACAAACAGGTTCGTTACAGCTGACAGCCACTAGTTTAAGCATTCCTGGGCTTTTTGTAGCTGTCATTGGTTCAATCGTTGCGATTTTCTTGTGGGGATTACTCACCAAAAGCAGTAGAGCTTAAGTGTTCCTAAGCGACTGGCAATGATTAAATAATGAGGAACGTATTTGGTAAATCTTCTCACACACTATTCTCTTAAACCTGTTATCTAATTGATAATTAACGGGAATCAATACGTTCTTTCAGGCTAGATGTTAGTACATCGAATGTAACGCATCGATGCTGCGAGATAGTAGTATCTAGAATGCCTTTTTGCTTGTTTGTACTGTCCAAGACAAATTTAGAAGAAAATGTAACCTTAATTAACCGTATCATTCATTGATTTGATTTTTTAAAAATAGTTCCAGAGGCATTCTATGTTTTATCACAAAAAAGATCCCATTCACAGCGTCAACATTGGTGAACCCAATCCTCGTTTTGCTCAATTGTTGCTTGAACAATTTGGCGGAGCCACAGGAGAATTATCCGCAGCTTTACAATATTGGGTACAATCCTTTCATGTTGAAAATGCTGGCATCAAAGATATGCTCCAGGACATTGCCATTGAAGAATTTGGTCACTTGGAAATGGTCGGTAAGCTAATCGAAAGCCATACCAAAAATGTGGATCAAACCGAAGCGTACAAGAGTACTCTCTTTGCGGTACGAGGCATGGGCCCCCACTTTCTAGATAGTCAAGGAAGCGCCTGGACTGCTAGTTATTTGAATGAAGGTGGAGATGTCGTACGGGATCTCAGAGCTAATATTGCCGCTGAAGCTGGCGCTCGTCAAACCTACGAATCATTGATTAAGCTAGCAACCGATCAGGGTACTAAAGAAACTTTGGTTCACCTATTAACACGGGAAATTTCTCATACCCAAATGTTTATGAAGGCTCTTGATTCTTTAGGTAAGTTGACAGACCCATTGTTTGGGAATATTCAACCCGATGAAACCGTTGATCTTTACTACAACTTATCTACAAATGGTAATGGTAAAGATGAGCGCGGCCCTTGGAATTCTGAACCAACATTCAAATACATTGCTGACCCACTTAAGCAGCAATCTTAACCACGGAAGTTGCGCCTAGCTGACTTTTCACGTAATGCAAAGTCTCTCACGCCACTTGCTACAACACGGGGAACCCGCGCAACGCAGTAGACCCTCCTCGCAGGAGAGAGATTTTTAGACACAGTGAAAAGTTAGGCGACTAGAAGGCAGTTTAAAGACACTCGGCGAACAAAGACAGATTCATAATAATGTTGTGTATTTGCGTTTTAACGTTAATATGCAGCATTTATTTTTATGTCATTAGTCATTGGGCATGAGTTATTAAGGAACATGAATTAAATAACATGCAAGTCTAGTTTGTGACCTCACCCCGCCTTTGACTTGCGTCAAAGTCTCCCCTCTCCTTACCAAGGAGAGAGGTTGGGGGTGAGGTTCTGTATTTTATTCAATCCACATTCCTAACAGGACTTACGTAACCAACCACGTATTTTCGTCATTGCGACCGTAGGGAAGCCATTTCAAAGCCTTGATTTTCGTAGCGAGTGCGTAAGTCCTAATTAATATGATTAACAGAGGGAGATTGTTTTTGTGATTGTTAATAGCACACAAAATGGTTGGGAAATTATTTATCACCGTGCCCATGCATTACTAGCTGCCCAAATAGCAGGACAATGGCGACGCAAAAACGCACCAGCAAGATTATATGAAACACTGGCGGCTATTTCCCATCATGATGATCTAGAGAAGGAATGGGAAGAATATAATCTAACAAAAGCCGGTGCGCCAATGGATTTCACCTTGAGTCAAGAAATTCATGTTGATAAAGTGGTAAAACTGGTAAAAGATGCCCGTTACCGGGGGCGGTGGGTAACTTTATTGATTTCTAAGCATATTAGCCGTTTGCATGAGCCACAACGAGGAAAACTGCCAGAATTAGATAATTTTCTGGATGAACAATTGCAAAATCAGCAAAATTTATGCGAGGAACTGGGTATTGACAAAGAAACAGTGGATGCAGCCTATGCGTTTATGCAATGGTGCGATCGCTTGTCTTTGATACTATGCCAACATGAGCTACCTGCTGATGAGCGGTTTTTAGAAATTAGTCAGGGGCCTGATGATCAACGTTATGACATCATGCAGCGTCGTGATGGCTTGATTACTGTCCAACCCTGGCCATTTGAAGATCAGGAGTTTACAGTTAACGTTGAAGCTTGTGATGTATCGCAAATAAAATTTGATAGCAACGACGAACTGGCTCAAATCCTCCAGGAAGCACCTATTAAGGTGCTGGAGTGGAATTTTGTAAAAAGTTAAATTTATCTGCATTAAAAAGCGCCTGGGAGTGTTGCCGTGTTTCCACCCTAGGCGCTTCTTATTCTTAACTTGCTCCTCACACACTACTCGAAGATATCATCTAGTGTCAGTAATGGCAAGTATACACAGTGACACTTTTCTAACTGTACAATTCTTAGAAGTTAATTAAAAAGCGTCCGGGAGTGTGGCCGTGTTTCCACCCCAGACGCTTTTTATTTTTAACTTGCTCCTCACACACAACTAGAGAATACCAGCATTTTATCGAAACACAAGTATTTAATGTGACACTTTACTAACTGGCACAAGCTAGCTGAAAATAATTTAGTGTAAAAAGTGACGTATACCAGTGAACACCATGAGCAAACCTAGTTCATTAGCAGCTTTGATAGAATCTTGATCTCGTAAACTTCCCCCCGGCTGGACAATGGCAGTAATACCAGAGGCGGCGGCTGTTTTCACAGAATCATCGAAGGGGAAAAAGCCATCACTAGCGAGAAATGCCCCTTGAGCTTTTTCACCAGCTTGTTCTAAAGCGATTTTCACCGAGCCAACGCGATTCATTTGACCAGCACCTACACCCAGGGTAGTGCGATCGCCTGTGACGACGATAGCATTTGATTTAACATGTTTACAGACTTTCCAAGCAAACAGTAACTCTGCTAACTCATCAGCAGTAGGTTGACGTTCAGTAACTACTTGCCATTGGCTAGTATCCGCCACAGCATCATCGGCTGCTTGGACGAGAAAACCCCCGGCGATGGCTTTGACGGTATCTTTGGGGCCACTACTTAAATCGGGTGAAATCAAAATCCGCACTTTGGATTTTGCTGAGAGAATTTCTTGGGCGTCAGCTTCACAACCAGGTGCAACCACACATTCTAAAAATGTTTTAGTTAACTCATTAGCTGTCGCCGCATCAATGGGACGGTTAAGTGCCACAATTCCCCCAAATGCAGAAACAGAATCAGCATTAAAAGCTTTTTGATACGCCTCTACCAGCGTATTACCCTGGGCTACACCACAAGGATTTGTATGTTTAATAATCGTAGCGCCTGGGGTATCAGTGAATTCAGTAATAATCAGACGTGCAGCTTCTAAATCTACCAAGTTGTTATAACTCAGTTCCTTACCTTGCAATTTCGTCGCCGCCGCCCATCCTGTGGGAGTCGTCCCTGTTTGATACCAAGCGGCTGGTTGATGAGGGTTTTCACCGTATCGTAGAGATTGTAATTGCTGTCCAGAAAGATTGTATTGCTGTGGTAGGGGTTCTGAAGATTGTTGGCTGAGGTAAGCTGCTATGGCTTGGTCATAGCTAGCAGTATGCAAGAAGCCTTTTAAAGCACATTTTTGGCGAAACTCTAAAGATGCAACACCATTGTTTTGCTGTAATTCCTGCAAATATTCGTCATACTGTGCCGGATCACATAATACTGTGAGGTGGGCAAAATTTTTCGATGATGCCCGCAGCATCGCCGGGCCACCAATATCAATTTGTTCTACCGCATCAGATAATGTTAACCCTGGTTTAGCAATAGTTTCCTCAAAAGGATAAAGATTGACTACCACTAAATCAATCGGGCGAATTTGGTTATTTTCCAAGTCTGTAATATGTTGGGGAATATCCCGCCTGGCCAAAATGCCGCCATGAATACGGGGATGCAAAGTTTTGACTCGACCACCTAAAATCTCTGGAGAACCCGTGTAATCTGAAACCTTAGTCACTGGTAGTCCCGCATCCTTGAGGGTTTGGGCTGTTCCCCCACTGCTGATTAAATCAAAGTCAAATTCTTCCACCAAGCGTCGGGCTAGGTCAACGATACCAGTTTTGTTAGATACACTCAGCAGTGCTAGATGCGCCATGTTTTAGATCCTCAATGTAGGCTGTGAAGCGAAAGATCATCAGTTTTGCACAAGCCTTGATTCACTTCAAGACCAGATGACAGAACTAATATTAATCCTATTAATCCTCGCTATCTTAATGAAGCACTTTTGACTCCCAACGCACTGGCTCGTTTTGATAATAGCCTAGAAAAACTTGTGATCAACATTTATCAGATGCTAACGTCTACAAGTTGATGTAGGATTTTAAAGCTTTCACTAATTATGAAACGTAGACATCAAGTAGCTTATAGTTTGACAACGCTGATCAGTTTCAGTTTAATATCTACGTACTTCGTACCCCATGCGGCAATTGTCGCCGCACCACCAAGAAACCCAGACAGAACCGTAAATTGTGAAATTTTAGTTGTGGGTGGTGGACTTTCAGGCGTAGCAACAGCTTACGAGGGGTTACTCGCAGGACGCAGAGTTTGTCTCACAGAAATTACCGATTGGTTGGGAGGACAAATTTCTTCCCAGGGGACATCTGCATTAGACGAACGACCAACCCAGCGCAGTCAGCAATTTTATTCTCGCGGCTATTTGGAATTGCGAAACCGCATTCAAAGTAAGTACAGACAACTTAACCCTGGTGATTGCTGGGTAAGTGACTCTTGCTTTCTTCCCCGTGATGCCCATACCATAATGACGCAGATGCTGAGAGATGCGGAAAAAAAGGGTAGGGGCAAGTTAGAATGGTTTCCCAATACAGTAATTAAAGATTTAAAAATTACACCTTCTACCGTTGATGGCGGGGGACAATTAATTAGTAGTGCGAACCGACAGGTCAGCGAAGCTATCGCAATTCAACATCAACCAGTCCCAGGCGCACCACCTTTAAATACCTTCACATTAGCTCAAACTATTGAAGATGCCTATCGCTACGAAAACTCATCTCGATTTAGCAAAAATATTATTCGCTTAGTTCCCCAGCAAAGTAAAGGTAATGCTCCTAAGTGGTATGTTGTCGATGCTAGCGAAACCGGGGAAATTATCGCCCTAGCTGATGTTCCCTACAGATTGGGCATTGATCCTCGTACCCATTTAGAACCATCTTCATCTAGTACCCAAAACGATCCTTATTGCACCCAAGGCTTTACCTACACCTTTGCAATGGAGGCGACTCAGGGGCCGCAACCGCAGACAATGCCCCCATTTTATTTACAGTATTCGCCATATTTCAGTTATGAATTATCAAGATTAGCCAACTTTGACTTAGTTTTCACCTATCGCCGCATTTGGAGTCCCCAAAAAGGACAACCTGCAACCTTCGGCGGCGTGAGGTTTTCTGCTCCCACACCAGGGGATATTTCCATGCAAAACTGGACTTGGGGTAACGACTACCGCCCAGGCACAGCCCAAGATAACTTAGTTTATACTCGCCAACAGTTGCAAGCTACTCGCCAGTTGCAATCAGGCGGCTGGATGGGGGGACTACGCACAGAAAGCCTGCGTAAAGGTGAAGAAAATGCCCTTTCTTTCTATTACTGGCTAGTAGCTGGGACTACAGATTCCCAACTCGGTAAGGATGTAAAGCGACAACAAACAAATAACCGCTTTTTATCTGGGCTAAATTCCCCAATGGGGACAGCGCATGGTTTATCAAAATATCCTTATATGCGCGAAGGAAGACGTATTATTGGCCGTCCCAGTTGGGGACAACCTGACGGTTTTACGATTTGGGAAATTGATATTTCTCGCCGCGACTACAATGATGAATATTACCGCAAGACTTTACCAGCAGCTATGTACCGCAGACTACAAGGCGCATTGGCAGGCTTGGAAGCAGTATCTGTAATTACAGGACAAAAGCCACCAGACCAAGTAATGCGGCGGACTCGTTCTACCATCTTCCCTGATGCTGTGGGCATTGGTCACTACGCTATCGACTTTCATCCTTGCATGGAAAAAAGCCCACCAGAAGCCCCAGGTAACAGAGAACGTCCTGGAGAACGACGGGGTGCAGGACAAGCTTATCCGTTCCAGATAGCTTTGCGGGCAATGATTCCCCAGAAAATTGACAATTTGATTGTAGGGGGTAAAAGTATTGCTACCAGTCACATTGCGGCGGCTGCCTATCGGGTACACTCGTTTGAATGGTCTGCTGGTGCGGCTGCGGGGACTACGGCTGCTTTTTCCTTGAGAAATCAAGTTGCACCTTATGAATTAGTCAACGATTTACCGAAGCCAGAACCGCAATTACAAGCCCTCAAACGTTTGTTAGAGCAAAATGGCAATCCTACGGCTTTCCCCGATACTTCGATTTTTAATGAAAATTGGGAAAATTGGCGGTAGTTAGGATACGCAAAAGTCAAAAGGCTTTGATAAGATGTGATACCTAAAACCCCCGGATTCATCCGGGGGATATAAGTGAATAGCCAAATGTAAAATAAAATTATCCGCCACTTAACCCGCATCATGGTTATCCCAGAACTAGAACAGCAACTCCTTCAACTTCCTCCCAACGATAAACTGTATATTATCCAACTCCTAGCCCAAAGCCTGACCACATCCAACACTCATCCCGAACAACCAAGTAAACTTTCAGAATTCTTCCGTCAATCCCCACTGGCTGAACTCCCCGAAGAACTCGACTTGAGCCGAGATCCCAGCCTCCCGCGTGATGGCTTCACCCCATGACCTACCTTCTTGATACCTGCCTAATTTCCGAAATGGTTGCCAAACAACCAAATCAACAAGTTTTAAATTGGCTAGATGCCCAAAAGCCAGAAACACTTCACCTCAGCGTCATCACAATTGGCGAAATCGCTAAAGGCATCAGCAAACTTACCGATTCTCAGCGAAAAAAATCTCTAACAAAATGGCTAAATGAAACCCTACCCAATCGCTTTGAAAGCAGAATCTTCAGTATCGATGTCCCAACAATGGTGTTATGGGGAAACTTAGTCGGACAATTAGAACAGAATGGGCGACCTCTACCCATTGTGGATTCTCTCATTGCAGCGATCGCCTTGCAAAACTCTCTATTACTTGTCACCCGTAACGAAAAAGATTTTGCTGGGACAGGGGTTGTCATCATTAATCCTTGGTCTATTTGAGCTAGTTACCATAACAACTTCGGTTGATTGTCTGGATAGCATCATGAGAATAAATGCTTTCCCAGGCTATAACCTCCAAAAAATCTAACCCTGGGAAAAAGAAAAATGTTACCAATATTACTTTAGCCAAGACCTAAATTATTGAGGTGATTTTCTAGCAGAGATGCGATCGCATCTGGATGCATTTTTTTGTATTTCTTTTTACCAAGCTCTAAAACACAGTTGGGGGCGCTGCTGCATCGTTTTTGGCAGCCGGTATGCTCGATTTTGACTTTATCTAATAAGCCGCGATCGCATAAGGTTTTTTCTAAGTCTGATAATAATCCTTTACCACCACGCTTCAGGCAGCCAGATTTTTGGCACACCATGATTTTGGCGTGGGGTTGGGAAGGTAATTTCTGATTTGGGCAACCATCAAGTGATGTGATTTGATGAGCTTTGAGTTTAATTTCACCTGTGTGGGGGTTTAATTTACTGATACCACAAACGCTAATTAAATCACCAGGCATTAAAGTTAAACTTAAAGGACGACGCAATTCTTTAGGCAGTTTAACTTGTACATTCCCAGAGGAAATTGCTAATTGCAAATATTTACATTTTCCTGGTTTGTCACCCACAAAACCTAAAAATTGTCCTTCCAGCTTTAATTCCGATAAACTCAAGTATTTGTCACCCATTTCCGTAATTCACCATTCCAAATAAAATAATAAACCCCACGCTGATGGGGTGAGAGAAA
This sequence comes from Nostoc sp. CCY0012, assembly GCF_963920855.1. Lineage (NCBI taxonomy): Bacteria > Bacillati > Cyanobacteriota > Cyanophyceae > Nostocales > Nostocaceae > Nostoc > Nostoc sp. CCY0012. The sequence goes on from NZ_CAWUDM010000030.1 coordinate 44,867, forward strand.
TTCGTAATTTGCAGTTCCCTACTATAGAAGAAGAAGGTAAAAGGTAAAAAGCAAATTTTTCCTGATTCCTTCTTTCTTGAATGCCTTGTCAGACTTTTAGGAGAGGCGTTTAGCTTCGACAGTTAAAGGTAAACTTGCTGTATCTGGTAATTCCCGAAATTCTAATTCCCAACCATTTGCTAAAGTAAGAACTTTTCCATCGTTACTGTCTGTTTGTTTGACTACTTCTTCTTCTAAGTCTTTTTTGGCAACATAGGCGACCAAATTTCCCGCATCATTCATCCGTAGCATTACTTTCATGAATTCTCCTCAACCGCTTCTAGTTCTCTTTTTCGACAACCAACAACGAACCCTTTCTCTAAAAAATGCACCGCATAAATATAGGAATTTTGTAAATAAGTACCTATACTTGCTATGTAGCCAATATCTCCTTTGTTTCCTAAAACCGCCCCGACTTCTTGACCAGCAAACGTACCATCGTTTTTGATCAGTTTGCGAAGTCTGACTTTTTGACCAATTTCAAAAGCAGGCGGTAAATTTAGCTCTAACTCATCAGGTTGCATGAGAATACCTCTGTTCTTTTACCAAGTCCAAAAGTTCTTCTACGGTCAAACTGCGTTTTTTCTTGACCGATTGCTGACGCACTTTATCCAAAACAGATTGGGTTTCTTCTGGGTTCAAAAAAATACCATGTTGCTGTAGCAAACTAGTAACTAAGTGTCTGCCAGAATGCTTACCTACCACTAAGCGTCGTTCCCAACCTACTTCTTCTGGTGCAAATGGTTCGTAGGTGATAGGGTTTTGCATCACACCGTGAGCATGAATTCCCGACTCATGGGCAAAGGTATTTTCACCCACAATTGCTTTCCAGGGTGGAACATGAGAATTTGATGCTGAAGCTACCAGTTGTGATAGTTCTACCAAACGAGGTGTATCAATGCCTAAATTGATCCCGTAAATGCGTTTGATGGACATGACAACTTCTTCTAGAGCAGCATTTCCGGCTCTTTCACCCAATCCGTTAACTGTGGTATTTACGGATGTTGCGCCAGCTTTGATACCAGCAAGAGCATTGGCAGTTGCCAACCCAAAATCATTGTGGGTATGAATTTCTAGGGGAATGGACAAAGCCGAAACTAATCCCTTAACTTTGGCGTAGGTGCTAAAGGGGTCGAGAACGCCTACGGTGTCGCAGAAACGAAACCGGGATGCGCCCCATTCTTGAGCATATGATGCTACATCTAACAAAAAGTTGGGATCAGCTCTTGAAGAATCTTCACCGCCTACTGCTACCCACAGACCTTGATCTACGGCAAAGCTAATACAATCTTTAAGTTTTTGTAAGCTTACCCGACACTGACCATTAAATTTAGAAGCAATTTGAATCCCCGAAACGGGTATAGCAATATGTACTCGCTTCAGTCCGCAAGTGATAGAAGCCTTAATATCTGAGATGACAGCGCGGTTCCAGCCGAGAAGTTTGGCTTGCAGTCCCAAGTCGCAAATTGCTATAATTGCCTGTGTTTCCGCTTCACCCATTGCCGGAATCCCGACTTCTAGTTCAGGGACACCAATAGCATCAAGAAATTTAGCGATCGCTACTTTCTCTTCAAAGGTAAAAGCCACCCCGGCCGCTTGTTCACCATCACGTAATGTAGTGTCATTAATTAAGATTTCATTCATCTCAAACATCCCTCTTAGGAATCTGTCGGAATCTGGTTTCTACTGGGAAAATTATTTACCTGCAATTGCTGGTAAGGGTAAATGCCTAATACAAATGCTGAATGATGAATGGTAAATGCTATAAACTCTCAGATTTAATAGTTCATCTTCATGATTATTAAATCTTAGCTAAACACAAACACCATATCTGTATGGCATAAAACCAAATGTAGGTATAATTTAAGAATTACTTTTACTATTGCTAAATCAGGATTTATCGAATAGCCAATAGCTAAGGTAGCTATTAACAAATCCTAAACTCAGCAAAATAGTAAATCCGGCAATGAAGGTAATAATCATGGGGCTTCCTCGTATAATTACAAGTGGTTTACTTGTTGTATGTGACCGGGATAACCCACTAAAAGCGAAACTAAAAAGCTCTTAGTTTTGCTCATCTAGCCAATCTAAAATTCGCTCTAGTTGCTCTAGGTTAACTAGGCCATATTGCCAAAGCAGCATTGGTAATGGCCCATGATCAAATTCTCGATGTCGTAGCGCTACAGCAATATCTGCATTTGTAAGTTCGAGTTCCTGATGTAAAAAATTGATAAATTTTCTCTCACTGTTACAGATTGCCATAATTGAGAATTACAAGTTGTTGATGGAGGAAATAACTACGTGTTTATTGTTTGTGGTTCTGGCTTACTGGAGATTTAGCACTCAGAACTATAATTCCAGCAACGTTCTAACCATTCGATTAATTCATGGCGAGAAGCTAAACATTGCATCACGGTACTGCGGATGAGCAACACTTCTAGCAAATTATTCACCTTGACCCGTAAAGAACCATCAGGATGACAACAACAGGGAATCATCAATTCTTGTAAACGCCGACAAATGCGCCAGCGATCGCACAAAGGAATCTGCAAAACTTGTTCGCTTAAGGGGTCAGAACTGTTAGGTGGGAACATGATTAATGATCCTTGGTTAAGAGTTCTTTGTCCTGGGTTGGAGTTTTCAGGATTTGCAGTTGTTGTTCTAGTTGTTCAATGCGGTCAAGTAAAGACTTAATTACAGTCGCTTGTTCGTCGGGTAGTTTTCCGTGTTCTAGGGGACAGACATTAGTGCTTTCTTTACGAGAAACAATGCGTCCGGGTATTCCCACCACGGTAGAATCGGCGGGAACATCGCGTAATACAATGGAACCTGCACCAATACGCACGCGATCGCTAATGTGAATATTGCCTAATACTTTCGCACCCGCACCCACAACGACATTTTTACCCACAGTGGGATGACGTTTACCGCTTTCCTTACCGGTTCCGCCCAGAGTCACGCCCTGATAAATCAGCGTCAAGTCTCCGACAATGGCAGTTTCACCAATCACCACACCCATACCGTGGTCGATGAACACACCCCTACCAATCTTTGCACCTGGGTGAATTTCAATCCCTGTGAGAAACCGACCCAAATGAGAAATCAGACGAGGAATGAAACCCACTCTCCGACGGTGTAACCAGTGGGCGAGACGATGCAAACACAGTGCGTGCAACCCTGGATAGCAAAACACCACCTCTAGCCAATTACGTGCGGCTGGATCGCGTTCAAAAATGATCTGAAAATCACTTAATAATGGCTCAAACAAACCACCAAAAAGGAAATTCGCCTTTGCTTTAGTTGCTGTTTTGCAATTCTTGATACTATCTAATGACTGTTGCATCGGTAGTGTCTGCTTAAAAAGCCATGTGCTATTTTTCTGCTTATATCAGGTGACTCCCAACAGGACAGTACAGTCAATGCCGATTGGATTTATTGGATTAATTACATTTGTACTCAACCACCTCAAACCCTGATTTAAGGTAAATTTAAAATTTGTCTTAGGGTAGGGGTGCTAGTGTTTAATAATGGGGGTTCTGGTGTTTTTAGAGTAGGGGTGACAGAATTTTTGTACTCACTACAAAAAACTTTACCTGTAAGAGTTTGCAGCGAATTAGGCAAGTTATTTTGCAATATATTAAGTTGTACTCACTTGCTCGCAAAGATGAGGTAAAAGGGGTATCAAATCAAATATCTGTATACTCAGCTACGATTACTATTCTATGATTTGGGTGCATAAAAAACAGTCTTTCTTTATTTTGTTTTAGGATTTCTTGTCTGTGTGTAACTATACGTTTCTTAATAATTAGAAGCTAGGGGTTAGAAAAGTAGGTTGGGTTAAGCGCAGTGCAACCCAACGCAACAAACCCCATGTTGGATAATGTTTGGTTAGAAAACAATCCCCAATCCCTAATCTCTATGTGCTATGACAGGGTGACATAAATCTACCAAATCCATGAAACAGCAAAAAAATCTATTTAGCCATCTCACGGCGATAGAAAGAAAATACCTGTCATTCCCAGCCCAATTTTTATTACAGCAAAACCTCCTACAAGGCAAAATACTAGATTTTGGTTGTGGCTTCGGTAATGATGTGAAAATTTTACGCCAAAAAGGATTTGATATTACAGGCTACGACCCTTATTATTTTACAGAATTACCTGATGATAAATTTGATACTATAATTTGCTTTTACGTTTTAAATGTTGTATTTCCCGAAGAACAAGCTAATATTTTGATGGAAATATCACATCTATTAAAACCAGAGGGTACAGCTTATTATGCCGTGAGGAGGGATATTAAAAAAGAAGGATTTAGAGAACATTACGTCCATAAAAAACCTACATATCAATGTATAGCCAAACTTCCTTTTCAATCTATTTACCTAGACGAAATGCGGGAAGTATATAAATATATCCATTATAATCGCCAAAGAAATTCATCTAATTATTGTATATTTTGTAATCCCCATAGAAATTTAAAAATATTAACCGAATCAGCAACCGCTTATGCTATTTTCGATGGTTATCCCATCAGCAAAGGACATACATTAGTTATTCCCAAACGTCATGTCAGTAATTATTTTGATTTACCATTTAAAGAACAATCCGCCTGTTGGTTCATGGCAAATAAAGTACAAGAGATTCTCAAAACAAAATTTGCACCTGATGGCTTTAACGTCGGTATAAATATTAATCGAGAAGGCGGGCAAAATATTATGCACACCAGTATTCATGTCATACCTCGTTACAAAGGTGATACCGTTGGCAAAAGTGGCATCAGAAAAGTTATTCCCAAAATGAAATGATTAAGCAGTTAACATCCAAAAAATTAAGAGTAACATCAAACTCATTATCCCAATCAGATGTTCAAATTGCTCAAGGACACGGGGTAAAATCAGTGCATAACGTTGAAAAATTAAAAAATACGCTATCCAGCCAATAGCGATAATGGCAAGTGCTTTGATGAGATTGGCAACTGTATACGCCTCCAAATAAAAGCCACTTGTGGTAATGAGCGCAACAACTAATAAGATGATCGGTAGCCAAAAACTAGGTCTAATTTCTTGGCTTGAACCATGCGGCAGAAAGATGAATTTAGCATACACAATTGCCGTCCCTACAGCAGCAACGTTCATCATTATGTCTTGCCAAGGTAACACATTGTCCAATGTCAAAATTTTGGCGCCATAACCGACGAATAAAGGAAAGCCGGAAATCGAGAGGCTGGGGATCAATAGGGTAGCCCAAAGCGCAGTATTCATCGGTTGGGCTTGGAGTTCTTTAAAATTTCGGCTCGGTAAGTTACCCACTATCAAGAACAGCGCCGTTTTAGCCAACCCATGCGCTAGGGCATAAAAGCCTCCCACAACAGGTACAGCCATGATCCAACCTAACTGCGAAATCGTGCTAAATGCTAGGGTGCGCTTAGTATCTTTTTCGATGATTGCATAGGATAGTCCCAGAAACACCGTTGCTACAGCAAAGATTCTCACGATGGGATCAATGTCATCTAACATCAATGCACAACGCACTAAGGGAAAGACTCCGGCTTTCTCCACAATTCCCGACAGCAACGCTGACACCGATGTTTGTGATTCCGAGTTAGTTAGCGGTGACCATAATCCCGATATGAAGATTCCTCCTTTGGTCAATAGTCCTAGAAAAATTAGGGCGATCGCTTCGGTAGGTGCATTTCTTAACCCTGCAAAGGCAAAGGAATGATTAGCATGATAGATTAATATTGCACCTATTAGATAAAACAGCATTGCCGTATTAGTGACAAACATATAGCGCAATGCCAACCAAATCGAGCGATCGCTTCTGGGATAAGCTACCAACAAAAATGAAGCAATCCCAATCACCTCTAACGCTACATATAAACTGATGAAATCTGCACAGATAAACGCAGAATTAATACTGCCATGTAAAATAATTGTCTGTGCATAAAAGAAAGCCGATTTCTGAGTATTCCAACAGTAGAGAATGACAGCCGTTATAACCAGCGCGTTAGTCAAAATAAAGTAGCTACTCAACTGATCAACTATTAAGGTAACACCAAAATTATTGAGTAAATTCAGCGTCAATGGCAACTGTGTGAAGAATAATAGTAAGGAATAACCAATTGAAACAAAGGCTATGGCTAAGGCAATGTATCGGTCAAATTTCGGCAGCAAATAAATGACTAAACCGAAAAATAAAGGTATTGCTATCCAGGCAATAGTAATATTGTTCATGGTGTATTTTTTTGATTTTTGTGCTTTTTCATGTCTGATAATATCGTATCAAATTCATGGTTTTTTAAAATTCAAAATAGCAGAGAAAGGCAGGTTGCACGGTAATTATAGCCATGCACTCCAGGAGTTTATAAAATTCCAAATAAATAAATATAAAAATTTTAATTGTTAGTCTTTGAAGTCAAATCCCCACCGTAATTTTTAATTTCGCGGGCTTTAATTAGTGAATTATATGAATTGAAGTTAATCCATTTAACGATGTTATTTTTTCTTGATGACACATTTAATATTCTGAAAATATGAATATTTTGTATTATATGTGAATATTTTACAGTTATAAATATGTATACTCAATTAATATTTGATTAATTCTATAGAAAAAAACTATAGCTACTAAGGAACTTTTAAAAAATAAATTATTCACTTGAAGAAATTAAACCAATTCGCAATTACGTGTTGTAACGTGGATTTACAACCCGCCACAACACTTGCGTCCTGATAGAAGCCGAGGACTTAAACCCCTACATTTTATTAAAGTATTCACAACTGTCTTGGATCAAGTAGACAAAACTGGTGGTCAACTTACAGAGGATTTCCTGCAACCGATGGAAATTGTGTTTGATGAATATTTGCCGCACTAAACCACAGATGTCATAATTTTGGATTTTATTTAATCCACATTCCTAAGTTAATCATAGGCGATCGCTCACACCCAGAAATACATATAAACCTTAGTAAAGCAATTAGTATCAAAAATTACTATTAAATTTATTACAAAATGTTATCTGAGTCAGTACTAATAGGTTAGAATTTATTTTTAATTTATAAATCCGCTCAATTCATCATCAATCAAAGTATTTAGCGCCGCTATAGCCTTAAATAAAAGTAGGAGTGATGTTGTGTTCGACTCAGGACAAATCTTGCAAGAACGATATCAACTGCAACAACAGTTAGGAAATACGATCGCAGGTCGTCAAACTTGGTTAGCGGAGGATTTAAATCATGCAAATCATGAGTTAGTGATTGTGAAACTTCTAGTTTTCAGTGCTGAACTTCATTGGGACGATTTAAAATTATTTGAACGCGAAGCCCAAGTATTAAAAAATCTCAATCATCAGAGAATACCCCGCTACCGTGATTATTTTTTAGTTGACCAGCAACCTGGTTCAAGTCTGAGTTGGTGGGGTTTGGTACAAGATTATATTCCTGGCTTTACTTTACAAGATTTGCTGGCAAAAGGCACAAGATTTAGTGAGCAAGAACTCAAAAAAATTGCCAGAGATATTTTGCAAATTTTGATTTATCTCCACCAATTGAATCCTGCGGTTCTCCATCGAGATATTAAACCCAGTAACTTAATCCAGGGAGAAAATAAACAAATATATCTTGTAGATTTTGGTGCAGTACAAGACCGCATGGCTGTCACTGGATTAACCTTCACTGTAGTGGGTACTATTGGTTATACTCCAATGGAACAGTTTTGGGGACGCGCTGTACCCGCATCTGACCTTTATGGTTTGGGAGCTACTTTAATTCATTTACTCACAGGTGTAGCTCCGGCTGAATTACCTCAGAATAATTTGCGGATTCAGTTTGCCGATCACGCCAGTGTCAGCGATAATTTTGTGAATTGGATTCAAAAACTAACTGAACCAGCTTTAGAAAAAAGATTTGCGACTGCTCATGAGGCTCTTGCAGTTATTAACCAAGGATTAAAGTCTAGTTCTAGTCAAACTTTGTTCTCTAAAAATAATCCAGTTATACATCGTGTTAGACCTTTTCTGGTAGTTACTAAAAAATCTCCAGAAGAATTAGAAATTTATAGATATAAGCAACCAGGAGAAAATAAGGCTTGGATAACATTAATAATCGGGTTTTTGGTTCTCTTTGTGGGATTACCTAGTATAGTAGGAGGCTTCGGAATCACAGTATTAATTGTGTTATCTTGGCTAATTTTTATAGGGAAAATCCTAAACAATTCTCTAAATAGAGAAGTTAATTTACTCAGACAAGAAAAATTAGAGAACGCAGTTAATTTAATAAAAAAAGATAAGTATGGTGGTTATATTCGTTTTGATGCCAAAAATAAACGTTTTGTCTTTCAAAGTCGCTGGTTTGGCTGGTTTGATTCAGGCTCTGAGTTGATTGCCAATATTCGCTCTATTTATGTATGTCAACAAAGCGAAAATCTATCTAGTGGACGCTATGGTACAAGAGTTAATGATTGGCAAGTTATTATCCGTACAGATAGAAATCGTGTGCGCTTAAATTGGCGTTTAAATGAAGAAGAATGCGCGTGGTTGGTTAATGAAATTCAGATTTGGCTGCATCAATATTAAAGCGATCGCTCTCTAATATCAACGTCAATCAACAAGCGATCGCTATGATTAAAATATATCTTTTTATCGACCTCTATTTCTAATTTGCAGCGCTCTTTCTACCGTTCCACCCTTACGGAAGCGAGACAAAACAATTGCAGCTTCAGCTCTTGTGACTGGTTTTTGGGGAGCAAAAACTTGAGTTTTACCATAAACACGGGCAAAGTTAAAATTACTAGCACCATTTCCTAAATCAAATGCAATCTTCAGAAGATAACGTTCGCTGATTTGATTAGCGTCGGTGAACCCTCTGGTGCGACCAATAAAATTACGCAATGATTCAGGCGATCGCGCGCTAGGGGTAACATTAGCATCTAAACTTGTTTTGAGAACAATCATCTGTTCTCTGGTCAAAACTTCATCAGGTCTTAAGTTACCATCTTCAAAACCCGCTAAATACCCAGCATTATGAGCTGCTTGAATATAGGTAAAGTGGGGATGAGAAACTGGTACATCGGGAAAACTTGGTGTACCACCTTGAGGTAAGCGAATAGGATCTCGATGTAATTCATTGTAAGTTTTCACCAACCAAGCAATAAACTCGCCACGGGTCATAGCTGCTAATGGTTGAAACTCGCTAGAAGTGGTATCTATAACTCCTAGTTGTGCTAATTGCTGGATTTCTGTTTCCCCATGAACACCTTCAATGTCTGTGAAAGGATTTAATAACTGGCTAATTTGAATTGGTTTGCAGCTTCCTAATTCCAGATTAGCTGGGTTGTGCAGACAAGCAAAGGCTGGATAACTTGTTCCCAGAAACCCCAGAGTGACAACGGTAGCACCAACTATATTAGCCACAGACGTAATCTTGGGATACATGATTATTTTCTCCTGGAGTATGAAAAGCCATTTATTTTACAGACTCAAATATGTATATGTGTACGTGAACGGAAATATGCATTGCCATCAGTATATTTGGCAAAAGTTGAATTTATCATGAAAAAATACCCAAAAACCTTGAAGATTCTGGGTGATGAAGTCGTATAACCCACCGAATAACGCCGATTTTAAGATGTTTACTTAATGAATTGCGATCGCAATTTTACCCACAGCACGTTCACTCTCACTATAAGTATGAGCAGCAGCGAGTTCAGCCAAGGGAAAAGAACGGTCAATCACCGTTCGTACTTTCCCCGCTTCTATCAATTCTTTCATATAAAGTAAGTCTTGAGTATTGGGTTTCTGGAGAACAAATTTAGCTTTTTGTCCAGGAAGAAAAGCCGTTAACACACTCTGTAGCAGAACTTCCGGGGTGGGTAGGGTGGAGATATATATTCCCTGGGGTTTGAGAACTCGTTTGCAGCTAGAGAGCGATCGCTTGGCAACTGCATCAAAGATAATATCGTACTGTACATTATCTTCTGTAAAATCTTGCTGGGTATAATCAATCACTCTATCTGCACCCAAAGATTTGACAAACTCCAAGTTTTTGCTACTACAAACCCCCGTTACCTCTGTCCCTAAAGCTTTGGCAATTTGTACTGCAAACATACCTACCCCACCCGCAGCGCCATTAACTAGCACAGTTTGACCAGATTTGATATTTCCTAAATCCCGCAAAGCCTGGAGAGAAGTCAAAGCCGCTAAAGGTACGGTAGCAGCTTCCTCATAACTTAAATTCGCTGGCTTGGGAGCAATCAGATTTTCTGGAACAGCCGCAAATTCAGCATAAGCACCTCCAGGGAAGCTAGTACTACCATAAACAGCATCTCCTGGCTGGAAGCGTGACACCTGCGAACCAACGGCTACCACTTCACCCGCCACATCAAACCCCAAAATCAGGGGAAACTTATTACCTGTGAGCAAACTCAGCATACCCTTGCGGGTTTTCCAGTCAATGGGATTCACACTACTCGCATGAACTTTTACCAGCACTTGGTCTGGCTTAATTTGCGGTTGTGTCACATCTTCATATTGCAACACCTCAGCTGACCCATACCGACGAAGAACAACTGCCTTCATAATCCTTCCTACTACCCTAAAACAATCTCCAGTTGAGACTATTACCTTAAATTACAAGGTATTTAGCAAGTATCCTTTGACAGAAGTATCTGAATTTCATCTCAATTGTTCCTCCGCGCTCTTTGCGTCTACAGCCCTTACGGGCATCGCTGCGCGCGGGCGGTTCGTTTTATATTGTATCGATAAATTAAGAGATACCAAAGATTAAATTGTAAAATAAATAACCAGTCTCAGATTCACAGGCATCTTAAATGTTTAGGTAGATTTTTTACTTCTATCTATAGGTACATTAATCTGTATACCTATTTAACACAGTGAATGACTCAAGAGCGGGAGCAATTAATATTATCTCAAAAAATAAAATAAATATAAAATGCATTTTTATCGCCAAAAAAATGATATGTTAGATACAGAATAAGATTGGCTTGATATCTCAATTCTGACTCTGCAAAATCCTCAAGCGTTAGCATAGCTTACCGTAGGTCTTGCTACTCACAAACAAATCCAGTAAGCAATAATTCCTATTATTCTCTTGTAGCCATAAATTCTCAATAGGTATATGATGGATATTAATGGAAAGCCTGGTTTAATGCTGTTCAAGGGATTTATTACCGCTTAATTCTCTGCAAAAATTAAAAAAAGATAAACTGCATTTTTCCTGCCAAAAAAATGATATGTTAGATACAGAATTGAATTTCGCACGTATCTGGAGTAGTGCAATATAAATCTGCTCCAGTTTTCACTCCTTAATTTCCTGAGTATTTGTCGTTTTAAAGGGGATTTAAGGCGGGTTTGAGTACATATTGAAAGTACCCAAAACCTATGTGAAGTAAACTAAAACCCTGACTGACACTGGATTTCGGCTGAGTACAAAGAAATCCTGAACCCCTCTTCATAAATACTCGTACCCCAACTAAAAAATACTAGAACCCCTACCCGAAAAATAAATTTTTAATGCTTGTAAAGCCCACACAGTTAGGGTTTATAAATTTGAGTACAAGCATAATAAATCCAATAAATTCTATCCTAGATCAACACGCCGACCTATTATTCACAACTGCTATAAATCTTATATCGCCAATCACTCAACGCCCCAAGCGAAAGCAAAAGCGAAGAGTGAGTGGAGGGATGAGATAGCACCATGCCTCTGTGAATAGAAGTCGCGGCTGTACTTACAAACTAATCCCAGCCAAAACCCAAACGTTGACACACACCAGCTATATCTCAGTCAACAGTAAACAAACTAATAACTGTTAACTGATAACTGAGTAAAAGACGCGACTTCACTTCCTGGGTACAGACAGTAGCAACGGCATCTCCCACTGTGGCATCCAGTCCACCGACCCTTGCGAAATTCAATGACACTACCGTCTTCAGGACTCCTCACCTCCTCCAACAATCAGGAACTAGCAGTTACCCAAGCAAAATCAGGTGATTGCGGATGCGACAGCAGCACCACCGTAGAAATGGATGAAAAACTCCAAGAACGGATCGCCAAACATCCTTGCTATAGCGAAGATGCCCATCACCACTACGCCAGAATGCACGTTGCAGTTGCACCAGCTTGTAACATTCAATGCAACTATTGCAATCGTAAATACGACTGCGCCAACGAAAGTCGTCCTGGAGTAGTTAGCGAATTGCTGACACCAGAAGAAGCAGCACACAAAGCTTTGGTGATTGCGGGCAAAATTCCCCAAATGACCGTCGTGGGAATTGCAGGACCTGGTGATCCATTGGCGAATCCTGAAAAGACTTTCCGTACTTTTGAGTTGATTGCAGACAAAGCACCAGATATCAAGCTTTGCCTCTCAACTAATGGCTTAATGCTACCCGAATACATCGATCGCATCAAACAACTAAATATAGATCACGTTACTATCACCCTAAATACCATCGACCCAGAAATCGGCGCTCAGATTTATTCTTGGGTTCACTACAAGCGCAAACGTTATAGAGGCATTGAAGGTGCTAAGATTCTGCTAGAGAAGCAGATGGAAGGCTTACAAGCACTCAGAGAAGCCGACATTTTGTGCAAAGTCAACTCCGTAATGATTCCCGGAATTAATGACCAGCACCTGATCGAAGTCAACAAAATGATTCGTGAAAATGGTGCCTTCCTGCACAACATCATGCCATTGATTTCTGCACCGGAACACGGCACACACTTTGGTTTAACCGGTCAACGTGGCCCCACACCCAAAGAAGTGAAGTCAGTGCAAGACAATTGCGCCGGCAACATGAAAATGATGCGCCACTGCCGCCAATGCCGAGCCGATGCTGTAGGATTATTAGGAGAAGACCGCAGCCAAGAATTTACCAAAGACAAATTCTTGGAAATGTCCCCAGAATATGACCTTGAGCAACGCACACTGGTTCACGAAGGGATTGAAAAGTTTAAAGAAGAACTACAAATAGCCAAAGATAAGGCACGTAACGGCAAGAAATTTGCCAGCAATCCCAAAATCCTCGTAGCAGTCGCTACTAAAGGCGGTGGATTAGTTAACCAACACTTCGGTCATGCGAAAGAATTCCAGATTTACGAAGTAGATGGTAATGAAGTTCGCTTTATCAGTCATCGCAAAATTGACCAATATTGCCAAGGTGGATTTAGTGAAGAAGCCACTTTCGAGCATATTATGGAAGCGATCGCAGATTGTAAAGCAGTTTTAGTCTCCAAGATTGGTAACTGTCCTCAAGAAAAACTGCAAGCAGCTGGTATCCAGACTGTTGAAGCTTACGACGTGATTGAAAAAGTTGCTTTGGAATTTTACGAGCAATATGTAAAGGAGTTAGGTAGTAAGGAATAGGCTTCGCCGTGAGCGTCAGCCGAACGGGAGTAGGGAATAGGGAGTAGGGAGTAGGGTACAAGAAAGAAAACTTTGAACTTGTGCCATTCATCTCTCCCCACTCATCTCCCCCCACTCATCACTCACCACTCACCACTCCCCCATTTCAACAAGGAGAATAATCATGGCTTACACCATCACTAGCCAATGTATTTCCTGCAATCTCTGTCTGTCTGCTTGTCCTACTGGTGCAGTTAAAGTAATTGACGGTAATCATTGGATTGACCCTGAACTTTGCACAAACTGCGTTGGTAGTGTTTACTCTGTACCTCAGTGTAAAGCTGGTTGTCCCACCTGCAATGGTTGCGTTAAACAGCCCAACGATTATTGGGAAGGCTGGTTTGCTCACTACAACCGCTCTTTGGCTAAATTAACTAACAAAAAAGATTACTGGGAGCGCTGGTTTGACTATTACTCCCAAAGATTCTCAGAACAAATATCTCAGCATCAGAGCGAAGTTGTAGGTTTATCAGGATGAGCGTGATTTATTTAGACAATAATGCCACAACTAAGGTAGACCCAGAAGTAATAGACTTGATGTTGCCTTATTTGCGGGACTACTACGGTAATCCTTCAAGTATGCACACCTTTGGTGGACAACTGGGCAAAGCTGTCAAAATAGCCAGACAACAACTAGCAGCCCTCATCGGTGCAGATGAATCGGAAATTGTCTACACTAGTTGCGGTACAGAAGGAGATAACGCGGCCATTCGCGCCGCCCTGTTGGCACAACCAGAAAAGCGACATATCATTACTACCCAAGTAGAACACCCAGCCGTATTGAATGTCTGCAAACAACTGGAAACCCAAGGTTACAATGTTACCTATCTTTCGGTGAATAGTCAGGGACAGTTGGATCTCAATGAATTAGAGGCCTCCTTGACTGGTAACACCGCCTTGGTGACAATTATGTATGCCAACAACGAAACAGGCACAATTTTCCCCATTGAGCAAATCGGCTTACGAGTCAAAGAATATGGCGCTCTCTTTCATGTAGATGCAGTGCAAGCCGTGGGCAAAATCCCCATGAACATGAAGAACAGCACCATCGATATGTTGACCTTATCTGGTCACAAAATCCATGCTCCCAAGGGAATTGGTGCTTTGTATGTGCGGCGCGGTGTGCGGTTCCGTCCCTTGTTACTTGGGGGACATCAAGAACGTGGTCGTCGGGCAGGAACAGAGAATGTTCCTAGTATAATTGCTTTGGGTAGAGCGGCAGAATTGGAACTCTTACATTTAGAAGAGGCTACCACAAGAGAAAGAAAATTGCGCGATCGCCTAGAGCAAACCTTACTCGCTAAAATTCCCGACTGCGAAGTCAACGGCGATCCAACGCAGAGATTACCCAACACCACCAATATTGGTTTCAAATACATTGAAGGCGAAGCAATTCTGCTTTCCTTGAACAAATATGGCATCTGTGCTTCATCTGGTTCTGCTTGTACCTCCGGCTCTTTAGAACCTTCCCACGTTTTACGGGCAATGGGTTTACCCTACACCACCTTACACGGCTCCATTCGTTTCAGTCTTTCTCGCTACACCACAGAAGCTGAAATCGACAGAGTAATAGAAGTAATGCCCGATATTGTCGCACGTTTACGCGCCATGTCCCCCTTCAAAAACGATGATGCGGGTTGGTTGCAATCACAAGAACAAGCACTAGCTCATAGTTAGGGAGTAGGGAATAGGGAGTAGGGAATAGGGAAAGAAAATATTCACCACTCCCCACTCACTACTCACCACTCCCCCACTTCGCCAAAATAACTTAGAACTCAGCACTCGAAACCTAATATGTGGGACTACACAGATAAAGTATTAGACTTGTTTTACAATCCCAAAAACCAGGGAGCTATTGAAGAAACCGACGAACCTGGTGTGAAGCTGGCAATGGGAGAAATTGGTAGTATTGCTTGTGGTGATGCTTTAAGACTGCATTTGAAAGTTGAAGTAGAATCTGACAAGATTTTGGATGCTCGCTTTCAAACCTTTGGCTGCACCAGTGCGATCGCTTCTTCTAGTGCGTTAACCGAAATGGTCAAGGGTTTAACTTTAGATGAAGCCTTGAAAGTCTCCAATAAAGAAATTGCTGACTACCTCGGCGGATTACCTGAAGCTAAAATGCACTGCTCTGTCATGGGACAAGAAGCGCTAGAAGCCGCTATTTATAACTATCGTGGCATTCCTCTGGCTACCCATGAGGACGATGATGAAGGCGCATTAATTTGTAGCTGCTTTGGGATTACCGAATCTAAAATTCGCCGTGTGATTGTCGAAAATAACCTCACGGATGCGGAACAGGTAACAAATTATGTAAAAGCTGGCGGCGGATGCGGTTCCTGTTTAGCAAATATTGATGATATTATAAGAAGTGTAAAGGAACAAGCCGCCGCACCTGCTCTTAACAACCACAGCGTCGGAGTTACTACAGATATTGCTAATTCTCAGCCGCGATCGCCAAGACCTCTCACCAACGTCCAGAAGATTGCACTAATTCAAAAAGTCTTAGACGAAGAAGTCAGACCCGTATTAATCGCAGACGGCGGAGATGTAGAACTTTATGACGTAGATGGAGATAGAGTCAAGGTTTTACTCCAAGGCGCTTGTGGTTCTTGTTCCAGCAGTACAGCCACTCTCAAGATTGCCATCGAAGCCAGATTACAGGATCGAGTCAGCAAAAACCTTGTAGTCGAAGCAGTCGAACCATAACTTGCAGATTTACGCACCACACAAATAGACCCTGTAATTCATTCACCAGGAACAGGAAATAGGATTTGACTCAAATCTTCGCTCCATCAATGCTTCAGTCTTAAAGTACATAGGTGAAAGTAAACACCTAATTGCACATTTCATGATCCCACTCGCTTCAAAGGAACAGGATATGAGTACATTGTACGACAAAATTGGTGGACAACCGACTATTGAAAAAGTGGTTGATGAGCTACACAAAAGCATCATGGCAGACAACAGCCTCAAACCCTTTTTCGCTAACACAGACATGGCCAAACAACGCGCTCATCAAGTTGCTTTCTTCTCTCTCATGTTTGAAGGGCCAAAGCAATACGGTGGTCGTTCTATGGACAAAACACACACAGGGATGAATCTCAATGACCAACACTTCGACGCTATTGTCAAGCATTTGAATGCGGCAATGGCTGCAAGTGGAGTCTCAGCAGAAGACACCAGCGCTGCCTTAACTCGCGTTTCCAGCTTAAAGGGCGCAATTCTCAACAAATAAGGACTTCTGCATTGATTGACGAATAACTACCTCAAGTCCTCCTTTATTTTCTCCCCATATTTGTAAAGTGTGTAATTCCTTTGTCATTTGCTTGACAAGTGGCAAAGGAGAAAAATAAACAAACTCACGAAACATAAACTTAACCCGAATCATTATGACCCCAACACCCATCGATTTTGTTGTGGAGCGAGCGCCACCAACGATGCTCTCTCTACATGCGCTCACTGCTGTAGCTCAACAGGCGTGAACGTCAACACAAAAGACCCACTAACCAACCAATCTCAGGAGAAAAATCACATGTCAGTTGACGAAAAAATTAGACAGATAGCTTTCTACGGTAAAGGCGGTATTGGTAAATCTACCACTTCCCAAAACACCCTGGCAGCTATGGCAGAAATGGGTCAGCGCATCCTCATCGTCGGTTGCGACCCCAAAGCTGACTCCACCCGTTTGATGCTGCACAGTAAAGCTCAAACTACCGTTCTTCACTTGGCTGCTGAAAGAGGCGCTGTTGAAGACCTAGAACTAGAAGAAGTCATGCTCACCGGCTTCCGTGGTGTGCGTTGCGTGGAGTCTGGTGGTCCAGAACCCGGTGTAGGTTGTGCAGGTCGTGGTATTATCACCGCCATCAACTTCTTGGAAGAAAACGGTGCTTATCAAGATGTTGACTTCGTATCTTACGACGTACTAGGTGACGTTGTATGCGGTGGTTTTGCTATGCCTATCCGTGAAGGTAAAGCGCAAGAAATCTACATCGTTACCTCTGGTGAAATGATGGCGATGTATGCTGCTAACAACATCGCTCGTGGTATTTTGAAATATGCTCACACCGGTGGCGTGCGCTTAGGTGGCTTGATTTGTAACAGCCGTAAAGTTGACCGCGAAATCGAATTGATCGAAACTCTGGCAGAACGTTTGAACACCCAGATGATTCACTTCGTACCCCGCGACAACATCGTTCAACACGCTGAATTGCGTCGGATGACTGTAAACGAGTATGCACCTGACAGTAACCAAGGTCAGGAATACCGCGCATTAGCTAAGAAAATCATCAACAACGAAAAACTCACCATCCCCACTCCTATCGAGATGGATGAATTAGAAGCACTGTTGATCGAATTCGGTATTCTCGAAAGCGACGAAGAAGCAGAAAAACTCATCGCCGCAGAAGCCGCAGCTAAAGCAGCAGCTAGCAAGTAATTACCAAAGGAAAAAGGAAAAGGCAAGAACTCATATCTTACCTTTTACCTTTGACCTTCTCCCCCCTACTTTTAGGGGACTTCCATCTACCCTATCCCCAGATCCTTAGGAACTCGAGAGGCTAAAATGACACCTCCAGAAAACAACAAGATTGTTGAAGAAAGAAAAGAACTAATTAAAGAAGTTCTAGACGCTTACCCAGATAAAGCTAAGAAAAAACGCGAAAAGCACTTAAACGTATTTGAAGAAGGTAAGAGCGATTGCGGCGTTAAATCTAACGTTAAATCTCTTCCTGGTGTAATGACCGCTCGTGGTTGTGCTTACGCAGGTTCCAAGGGTGTGGTTTGGGGTCCTATTAAGGACATGATCCACATCAGTCACGGGCCTGTAGGTTGCGGTTACTGGTCTTGGTCTGGTCGTCGTAACTACTACATTGGTACTACAGGTATTGATACCTTTGGTACAATGCACTTCACCTCTGACTTCCAAGAAAGAGACATCGTTTTCGGTGGTGACAAAAAACTGCTGAAACTGATCCAAGAATTGGAAGTACTCTTCCCCCTCAACCGTGGTGTATCTATTCAATCTGAATGTCCCATCGGTCTAATTGGGGATGACATCGAAGCTGTTGCTCGTAAAGCAGCTAAAGAGATTGACAAGCCTGTTGTTCCCGTTCGTTGCGAAGGCTTCCGGGGTGTTTCCCAGTCCTTGGGTCACCACATCGCTAACGACATGATTCGTGACTGGGTATTCCCCAGATCCGATAAAGCTAAGGCTGACGGTTCACTGAATTTTGATGCTACTCCTTATGATGTAGCAATCATCGGTGACTACAACATCGGTGGTGATGCTTGGGCCAGCCGCATCCTACTAGAAGAAATCGGCTTGCGCGTAGTCGCTCAATGGTCTGGTGACGGTACTATCAACGAAATGTTGATGACCCCCAACGTGAAGATGAACCTCATCCACTGTTATCGGTCGATGAACTACATCAGCCGTCACATGGAAGAAAAATATGGTATTCCCTGGTTAGAATACAACTTCTTTGGCCCTACCAAGATTGCTGAATCCCTACGGGAAATTGCTTCTAAATTTGACTCGAAAATCCAAGAAAACGCTGAGAAGGTAATTGCCAAGTATCAGCCCACAATGGATAAGATCGTTGAGAAGTACCGCCCCCGTTTGGAAGGTAAGACTGTCGCCATGATGGTTGGTGGTCTACGTCCTCGCCACGTTGTACCCGCTTTCCAAGACTTGGGTATGAAGATGATTGGTACAGGTTATGAGTTCGCTCATAACGATGACTACAAACGTACCACTGGCTATATCGAAAACGGCACCATCGTTTATGACGACGTTACCGCTTACGAATTTGAGGAGTTTATCAAAGCGCTGAAGCCTGACCTAGTAGCTTCTGGTGTGAAAGAGAAGTATGTCTTCCAAAAGATGGGTCTTCCTTTCCGTCAAATGCACTCTTGGGATTACTCCGAGCTTGATTATGGGGTTTGAAAGGTAATAGGTGTCTGGTTTTTTAGCCGTGGGAGAAAAAAAGAGCCTATTTCTAGCCTAAATGCGAGTTTTAGAATATCTAGGAACAATATATTTTTGTGGTTTCATGCAATATAACTCTTATGGGAACTCGTTTTTGGGTTTGGCTGAATTTTATTTAAATTAAAACTGTAAATTGAAACACTTTTTTGAATAAGATTTATTTAGATTAAAACAGGCGATCGCTTTTGCTTGATAATGGGGGATGCAATCAGCAAAAGAGAGAATAATTCATTTAGGGTATGTCAAACCTAGATTTGCTTTAAGGTTCAACGTAGAGGGTTTGTCTGGCAAAGGTTAAACCTTAATTTTCGGACAGGTCTACTGTGGAAAGCAGTGCTGGCATTTATCGAGAACATAATTTTCCATAAGTTCACCAGTTTCAAGGTCATATACAGGAAGAATTGTCCCATCACGGTAAACGTGAGCTGGAAGAATCCCAATATTAGTAAGACCAATAAAGTTATTCAGGTCTGCATGGACAAGGTTATGGGAACCCCAAAAACCATCCAAACCGACACGATGTAGTTCACCAGTGTTTGGATTAAGGATGTAATCAAAACCAATTTCTTGAAATTCTCGATAGATACGAAGGTTTTCAAGCTTTTTGCCAAACAGTTTCAGACTAGTCATATAGATAATACTCTGCAATACAAAACAATATTAGCTCATGTTTTTTGTCGATGATTGGCACTTGGCAATGGGTTTATATCCAAGAAGCGTCTCGCAAACAGCTTTTCTAGCTAACTAATTATTAGAAACTTTCTGTTTAATTCCCCGATTTGGAATAGTTTAGTAGGATGTGTTGTGGCAAAGCGCAACGCACCCTACTATGCCTAACCTTAGAAAGCTAAATGATCAAGGTGTGGATCAAGTGCAACAAAACGATTACATGCATCTTTTAACTCTTGTGCAGCATGATTCCAGAAAAATAGCTCAACGGTAAAACCATCATTACGCAAGGCTTCAATAGCAGGTATAAAATCACCATCGCCTGCTACTAAGGTAATTACATCCTCGCCCTTATCCATTTTTGTATAAGCATCTTGTATCATTGCTGTTACAATCCCTGTATCAACTTTTTTCTCTTTATTTGCAGCGTTTCGATCAACAATTTTAGTTTCAAAGCCTGCCTTTTCAGCGATTTCCCAGAGTGAATCATTTGCAGGAGGGCGTGAACCAAACAAAACTGCTCTCTTAATCTTGGCGAGGTCACTTCCTGCTGTAAAGCTATGAAGTTTACCAAAATCAAGGCGATAGCTGTTATCAATAATATTCTTGTTCATCGCATCATAAATATTCGCTACCAAAGCTTTCCGAACAGCGCTAACACGTTTGCTTTCGATGAAGACATTAGAATTATCTACATAGACAAAGTTAGACATATTAATATTTTTTTAATTTTTATAATTAAGTTAAGCGCTTTATGATTTGATGCACTTACAACTCGCTAATCCTAACTAATTCGACTTAAAACTGTCTTGTCTGGTTTTCCGTACCCTCATCAGAGGCGGTAAGCCTATACAAAATGGAAGAGTGAATGTAACATTTGTATGGAAAAGTGGTATAACAATTAGACAAACTCAAGCTGCGATCGCCCAAACTCGACAACACGTCACTGTATATTTAAAGATTATCTGTGAGATGCACAAGAGGTAAAGCGTTGTAGCGATCGCTTGATAATAAACTAGGCGATCGCAAATTTGCTTTAACAGATGAAGCCAGTGGTAGTGGACATCCTTGTTAACCTCATTAAACTGGCTATCTAAGTAGGACGGCGTAAATAATTAAAGGTTTGTAGTGAGGACTTTAGTCCTCAAATAAGGGC
>NZ_CAWUDM010000031.1:0-65488 GCF_963920855.1 Nostoc sp. CCY0012
CTGCCCCCCTGCCTCTTTCCCCCTGCCCCCTGCCTCTTCTCACACTCCTTCCACCGCAGCGAGGATACCAAAGAGCAGAAACAAGCATCCGCCGGCAAAGGTGAGCTGACGTTCGGAAATGCGCCCGGCGATCATTCTACCGCCGATGACGGCGATCGCAGTACAAATGGCATGTCCTAATACGGCTCCTGCTGCGACTCCAATGGGGTTGTGTCTGGCTGCTAGGGCAATTGTGGCAATTTGTGTGCGATCGCCCCATTCTGCTACAAATGTGAGGGCAAAGGCTTCTAGAAAAATTGCTAATGGGGTTTGTCGCTTTGGTAGTTGGGAATCGGCTTTTTCTACTGCTGCTTTGGCTTCGTCTACAACTTCTGTGTCACATGTGGAGGCGGGCATTTTACTTGCTGCGTATAGCAATTTAATCCCAAAGATCATAAATAAAGCGATCGCGGCGTAATGAATATAAAATTTTGGCAATAAAGATACTACTTGTCCGAATAGCACTGACAGAATTGTCATCGCCGCTAAAGCAGAAGCCACACCCATGAACACCAGTCTGCGTGAGTGTTTCATGGCTAAGATGACAGCAATGAAAAATGTTTTATCTCCCAGTTCGGAAACTGTAATTAGTAATAAACCTGCGGTAAATGCTGTTAACACTCTCTAAAACTCCTAAGGATTTTTTACCTGTATGGAGCTTCAATGAGAGCAAAAACACTTCACCGAAGCTCACACACTTTTTTGTGCAAACTTTAGTGAAGGTCTCGCTTCCAAATATTTGTTATTTGTCATCTGAACCAGGCTCATCGCCAGCATGTTGATTCAGATGGACTGGCACGGAAATTTCTTTAATGCCAGCAGCTACTCCCCTTCGAGTGCCTGAATCATACATCTTTACATGGTAGTAGTCAAGATAGTTTCAGCGTTGCTTGACTAACTTTGTCTTTGGCTGGGTTAGCAGATTACTTGTGAGCGCTAACATCAATTACTTCTGGCATAGCTGAAGAGTGATGCTCGACTATTACCCAGTTATCATCTATTTTTTGATACACAAATGTATATCTTGCTTGGACTTGTGCGGCTTGATTATCTTGAGTCACATTAAATGTATAAATGCCTGAATTGATGGCAAGACCACAAAAAACACGAATGTTTTGCTGATTAATTTTACCTTCGGGTTTCAGTGCCAAGAACTTGACAAAATAATCTTTGATTTCATCATGATTTGTTCGCACTTGATTAGAAACTGTCGGTAATAAAACACCATCTTGGGCATAGTTTTGGACAACTGCATCTGGATCACCCGTTTGTAAAGACGTATTCCAGCGGTCGAAGAGTTGGGCAATATCTTCTTCTTCAACTTTAGGACAGTTAGTTTGAGCTTGGACAGGTATGGGCACGATGCTAGAAAAAGCTAGTGCAGCTCCAAAAACTGATGACAGGACAGATCGAGCAATCATTGTTCTCATGACTTTTTTGTTTTTACTAGAAAGTGAACTTTGAATCACTCCAACCTAACTGTTAAAACCAACGGGTTTAGAGGTAGTCTTATCGCTTTTCAAACTTCCGGTTAGATCGGAGTGCTATACGCAAAATTCTCTCATATTTTGTTAGTAAGTAATCAATTATCAATAGTAACCATAGAAAAATAATATCCAATAAACGCCATAAACCTGTGTATTAATTATTTCTGCTCAATCCCTCAAAAACTTCCTCAACCAAAAATAACGAATTAATTTTTGACAAGGAAAGTTATGGGGATCAGCAGAATTAGAACAAAAGAAGGCATAAAATCGCCTTAAATCGAAAAAATAGGGGTTTATTGGAATTTTTAATATTTTCGCTCCTTTGGCTCAAACATGGTGATTGCCACTGGCCGATATTGAATATCAATACCTGCTGGTGAATAATAAGCCATAGTGTGTTGGAGAAAATTACTATCGTCTCTCTGGGGATAGTCTTCACGGAAATGTGCGCCACGGCTTTCTTGACGATTTATGGCTGAGGCTAAAATTGTTTGTCCTACTACCATTAAACTTTTTAGTTCTAAGGCTTCTACTAATTCTGTATTCCAACAACTACCTTTATCATCTAAATAAATATCAGAATATTTCTGTTGCAAATGATCTATTTTCTGCCATCCTTCGCGCATTAATTCTTCAGTGCGAAAAACGCCACAATGCTCAGTCATGCAATCTTGGAAAGATTGACGCACTTGGTTAATCCGATATTTTCCTGTTTGTTCGAGTAAGGCTTGAATTTGTTGTTGGGCTTCGTTAACGTAAAGTTGCTCGTCGATGTCTGGTAACTTTCGATTTTGCACATATTGAGCGATCGCCGCCCCAGTGCGCTTACCATAAACTACACATTCTAATAACGAATTACTACCGAGGCGATTGGCACCATGTACAGACACGCAAGCTGTTTCCCCGGCAGCAAAGAAGCCCTCAACTAAATTATCGCCACTGCTACGGACTTGACCGTCTGTGTTTACAGGTATACCACCCATACAGTAATGATTGGTGGGGCGAATGGGCATTGGTTGAGTTACAGCATCCACACCTACTAAACGATGGGCTTCTTCCCAACAGAAAGGAACGCGACTCATGATTTTTTCTTTACCCATGTGCCGCAAATCAAGATAGACAAAGGGGCCACCTGCACTACCATCAGGATGAATCCCCCGACCGGCACGAATTTCATAGGCGATCGCCCGTGAGGTAATATCACGAGGAGCTAGTTCCATCCGACTGGCTGCATAGTTTTTCATGAAGCGATCGCCTTCACTGTTAATTAAATATGCTCCTTCCCCACGCACTGCTTCGGAAATTAGTACACCCACTGGATACAAGCCAGTAGGATGAAATTGCACAAATTCCATATCTTCTAAAGGTAAACCTGCCATCGCCGTCATGGCCAAGCCATCACCTGTAGAGGCATAATCATTCGATGTGGTGTTATAAACGCGACCATACCCGCCAGTGGCAAACATCACCGCCTTGGCCCTCAGCACTTCTATATGTCCGTCTAGCAGGTGAAACATTACCACACCCTTGACCTGATTTGATTCCAAAATCAGGCGCATGACGTACCATTCTTGATAAATTTGCACCCCATAACGCCGCAGGTTGTTCACTAATTCGTGTAGAATTGCGTGACCAGTCTTGTCAGCGGCGTAGCAAGTACGGTTATGGGAATGTCCCCCAAAAGCTCTTTGGGCAATCTTACCGTCCGGCAAACGCGAGAATAAAACACCCATGTGTTCCAAATCAATCACCACATCTGGGGCTTCTTGGGCAAGAATAGCTACGGCATCTTGGTCTGCTAAATAGTCAGAACCCTTGACAGTATCAAACGCATGTGCTTCCCAACTATCTTCTGAATCAACATTTTTCAACGACGCCGCCATACCACCTTGAGCCGCCACCGAGTGCGAACGAATAGGGTGAGTTTTAGCTACCACAGCAATATTTAAACTGGGGTCAGTGCGTGCAATTTCCACAGCAGCGCGACATCCCGCCAATCCACCCCCGACAATTATCACATCATGTTCCAGCATAACTAGCCCCTGACTGCAAAAAGCTGCTGTTCTATTGTAGAGATGTAATTCATCCAGCAGTGAGTTAAATGCATTTTGAAAAAAAAATCCCTACCAACAAAGATTAGTTGATAGGGTAGATGACATTTTCAAACGTGAGTGTGGATACACTTCCATGACACTACATTTCGGATAAAAATGGTGCGTTGCGCTACGCGACAATGCACCCTACTGACTGGATATTTTTTTTAGAGGAAAATTTGATGATTAATAGTCAGCTAGTTGCCTGTACTGGTTGTTGCTGAGAAATATTGCCAGGGATAGGTTCGGTCTTAGTTGTTGATTCCATCGGCATGACTTCAATATGATTTAACAATGTCGTGACGAATGCAAACAACAAAAATGGCAGCGACAGCAGAACGATAAGACCTACTGTTACTAAGGCATACACAGGCCGTTTCGCACCCATCAATGCTAAGGCTGATGCCAAACTCAGAGTAATTGTGATTAACCAAATCATGATCTGACCGTAGATATCACCAAAGGTCAGGGTACAGACAAACCGATATTTTTGAATATTGCTCTTATTCATCATATTTACCTCAAGTCTCTCTTACTAGGTTCTACGTTAGAACCATGTTTGAATAGCAGGTAATTTCTCAATATTTTTGCAAGCTTTGTAATATCACTTAACAAAAAATTCTTTTTGTTACCCATCTCAACACTATTTTAAAACGCCATATTGCCTAGAACTAACCTTGCCCCCCAAAATAACGTTAAGATTGCGATCGCTAGCCAATCTCGTGCTTTAAGTCGTAGTTCGTGCCATTTGACTTGATGTTCGTTGGGGCTAGTAAAGCCGCGTACCATCATGGCGCTAGCCATTTGTTCTGCCCGTAATAAGAGATTTTCTAATAGTCTTTCGGCTACTATCATCCAAAGCTTGACTGCTCCCTTCAACCCCAGTTTTTTCCAGTTTATGGCCCTGGTCATGACAGAGCGAATTAAGTTTTGCACTTCTTCCAGGACTAGGGGAATAAATCGCAAGGACAAAGTTAAAGTTAAAGTAATTTCAGTTACGGGTATTTTCAGCCGTCGCAAGGGCTGCATTAAGCTTTCTATGGCTGTAGTAATTTCTTCAGGCGCTGTGGTGAGGAGATATAAGTTACTGCTGTAAATTACGGTAAAGATAATTGTACTCAAGCGCACAGCCAAATCCAATGAACGACGTGTGACTTTAACTGGCCCTTGGTGAAATAGGACATAGCTATAGCCTTGATTACTAATTGTGACTGGAACACTGTTGGCATCATTAGCATTTATCGGCTGAGTTAAGACTTGCTCGTTTACTGGTAGGCGTGGTTGATAATTTATACCCAAACCATCAGGACTGATAGATGCAATCACTAACACAAAAAAACAGAGCATTAATAGCCAGCCCATTTGCTTTTGCCAGACTCGGCGGGGAATGCGAGCAATTAAAGTAAAAAGAATTAATAGTGCTACCAACAGTATGCGCCATTCGTTATTGGCAAAACTGTAACTAGTGAGAAAGCTCATTAACCAAGCAATTTTTACCCTTGGGTCGAGCTTGTGTAGCCAAGTTTGCGGCTGTTCTAAATATAATCCGAGCGGTAGCGATCGCAATAAGTCCATGTGGGAGTGCTGGGTAGTAAAAACTCAATGGTAATGTTTTAATTTTATGCTTCGATGCCTAACAGAGCCATGTCTACCACAGGCGACACCTGCTGTCAGGGAGATTAACCCCTAGGGTATTGTTATAATTTGGGTTATGACCCATAAGAGAGAACTGATATTGTGAACTCTACATTTAAGTGGAATCCTGAAAAGACTTTATGGGAAAAAGTCATACACCTAGCTAGTGAACGTGGTCAATCTCCTGAATCAATTATTAGTGAAGCTGTGAGATTATACGTGGATACACAATTAGTAGAACCTGTTAATAATGTTGTGTCTGACCCATTAATTGGCTTATTTTCAACAACACCTGATTTAGCTATCAATTCAGAAGATATTCTCCAAGATGAGATTAGGGAAAAATCAGGTTGGACATGGAAAGAACACCATCAGTAGCTGATACTGGCTTTGTGGTTGCATTGTTGAATAGTTCAGATATACTGCACACTGCTATTACAAAAATATACATACAACAAAAACAAATTTTATTACCACAAACAGTATTAGCAGAAATAGCTTATCTAGTAGGAAAAAATACAGGTATCAAGACAGTAGTAGACTTCTTACAAGGATTATCTGCAAGCCGATTTACTTTAGTGGCTTTGACAGATAAAGATATCATGCGTGTGGGGGAAATATTGAATGAGTATGCAGATAGCAGGATTGACTTTGTAGATGCAAGTGTCATGGCTATAGCTGAACGTTATGGGACTCAACAGATATTGACGTTATATCAGCGAGATTTTAGATTATTTCGACCTCAGCATTGTGATAGCTTTGAGATTTTACCCTGAATAAAATAATAGTTTATATGGGAGCGATTGCATTGTAGAAAACCTCAAAAACTAGAGCGCTTGCCTGTTGTGAAAGAGCCAGCACATAAGTATATTTTATCAATTAGTAAATATAATTTTACGCAAGTATTGTATTATTGAGCATAATTTTCGGGAATACTAAGAAAGCCCCATGAGTTAAATGTAGTTTTTATGTCTACTGAGTTAGCTGCTGATGAGCTAATACCACTTTCTGTTAAAGAACGTAAAGCATTAATTTTACATCATGCTTCATTAATTGATGTGATTCACATCGCCGATGAAGATTTGCATACGGCTTACAAGTACGCAAAAGTGATTTCCTCAATAGCACCTGCTTATTTTCAATATCAAATTGCACAAGACAGGCAGAATGGCTCTGTTTTAGAATTAGATATACAATCTCAGTTAATTAGCAGTAAAACTGAGAAATTTGCAGATGATTTTATTGAGTGGCTAAAAGCAGATTTTGAAAATAAAAGTGCAATACTTGATCATCATCCTAACCCGCGAAATCTTTTTGAACTATGTGGAACAAAATTGCTTGTAACTAGCAACTCAGTGACAAGGAATCTTAGCACAACAATGGGTAGCCTGTGGGAACAGATATCTAATATTAGTCCTTATATTATTAACCCAGAATTAGAATTTGGAATTAAAATTACTGGTATTGATATTCTGCTATTTTCAGAAGTAACAGTTAAATTTGCACAATTAAAAACTCTAAAAGGTACGTTAACTGGTTCTCAATCACCTAGAGCAAAGAAAGAATTAAGTGTTCATGATAATCCTTTATTTATAGCAGCTTTTGATTTAGGTCGGTGGACATTTAATGATCCGAATATTCCTCGCATTGCTGGTCAAGTATTTTGGAATAAAATTCACATGGATTATAACCTTGTTGAGAACCATGTAAGAACTATGTTACAGAAAATTGATCAGGCTTTTACTGACTTGGCTGCTAAGTAAATTCTATAAAGAGAACAGTGAAAGTTGTTCAGCTATCTCTTTACCTTTTGGTTTATTTCCTTGTATCAAGTTGAAAAGATAAGTACCAATTTCTTTTGCCAATAGTACTGGTACTGCATTACCAATTTGTTTATATTTAGAAGTTACCGAACCATAAAAAATCCAATCATCAGGGAAAGTTTGGATTTTCGCAGACTCGCGCACAGTTAAAGAACGCAATTCTACTGGATGACACATATCTGTAGCTTTTTGGTGTGGACTTGTTGTAATTGTTGGTGAAGGTTTATCCCAAGATAATCTTCTATAAAAACCGACTTTTCCACCTCCAGAATTATAAGCACCTCCCATAGCCTCTTTTTTTAATTCTTCTGGTAAATGTCTCCAGTTTTGTCCGGCTTTTAATAATCTTAAAAATTTCAAACGATTTTCGGAATAAGCTATAAACTCTGGTTGTGGGTCAACTAAACCTGTTAAAGCATCTCTTAAGGTCAACCATTTAGGCAATTTTTGACCATCTTTACTATATTTAGCTAAAGGAAATGTAGCAGTTTCCCCATCTCTAGAACCAATAAAAACTACACGTTCTCTGTTTTGGGGAACACCGTAATCTGCTGCTTCTAAAAGGTTATAAACAATGTTATAGCCTAGTAAGTTCATTTCTGTTAATACCACCATTAACGCAGCACCGGCGATTTCATCAGGTTCTAAAGGTGGGTAATTTTTTCCCCGTTGGTTGATTGGCCTATGACGCAGAGGAGCAGAAAGCAAACCTCTCACATTTTCCATCAAGAAAAAACGGGGTTGTACTTCTTTGACAATGCGGATAAAGTCCATGAATAAACTACCGCGAGGGTCCATAACTGAACCTCTTTTTCCTGCGGTACTAAATGGCTGACAAGGTGGACCACCTGTTAATAAGTCTACTTCACCAGGGCGTAAGACTCTACCTAAATTTAAAACTCTTCCTCCTTCCTCAAGTAATTCTTGGGAACTGACTTTTTCTATTTCTCTGGGAACAGCACTTTCTTTGAGAAATGGTCTATTAATAGCTATTGTGCGAGTAGCATCAGGGTCTTTTTCTACTACACTGACTGTATGAAATCCTGCTTGTTCCATACCCAAGTCTAGACCGAAAGCGCCTGTAAATAAGGAAATAGAAATTGCTTTACCATCTATCATGGTTGTCAGTCCTAAGTGATTACCAAAATTAATAATTATATAATTATAAGCATGAAAAATTTGCTTCTATCTTAATAATTAGTTCAAGTGTATCACTCTCTTGAATTTAAGTATAGATGTGCTGATTTTTGGATATTTTTTGAATTGAGATTAAAAAATTAAGGCAGGCGTTATGCCTGCCCAGTTAGTTCTATTCTATTCCTTCAATCCGGTCTTCGACTTCTTGGTACAACTCGCGCAGGCGGTCTAAATTATCCTCGCTAGTCTCCCAATAACCGCGACCATTCATTTCCAACAAAGTGGAAACAATCTTGCGGAAAGAATGGGGGTTGAGGTTCATCAAGCGTTTTTGCATTTCTTCATCTTTGATGAAGGTTTCGTTGGTGTCCTCATAAATCCAGTTATCTACAGCGCCGGCTGTTGCACTCCAACCAGTGGTGTTTACCAACCGCTTGGAAAGTTCGCGCACGCCTTCGTAACCGTGAGATAACATTCCCTCGTACCATTTGGGATTTAACAACTTGGTACGCGCATCTAAACGCACGGTTTCGGATAATGACCGTACCTGTGCATTAGCTGTGGTGGTGTCTGCAATGTAAGATGCTGGCTTTTTGCCATCGCCACGCAGACTTGCTACCAACTTGGTAGGATCTGAGTCAAAGTAGTGAGAAACATCTGTCAAGCTAATTTCCGAAGAATCAAGATTTTGGAAGGTTGCATCAGCAGTTTTCAAAGAGGTTTCAAAAATCTGCCGTGACTCATCCATGACACCAGGATTATCGGAATTGAAGGAGAATGATTTGCGTTTCAGGTACATTTCCTGTAACTCGGCTTCGCTATCCCAAGTGCTGTTTTCTACAGCCAAGTTGATGTTTGACGAGTAGGAACCAGAAGCATTGGAGAAGACGCGAGTCGCTGCTTGACGCAGATTAATTCCCATTTCCTCGGCTTGTTGCAAAGCGTGTTTACGAACAAAGTTCATTTCTAAAGGTTCGTCGGCTTCAGCCGCCATTTTCACGCCTTGGTCTAGCAGGTTCATTTGGTTGATGAACAAATCGCGGAATACACCGGAACAGTTGATGACTACATCAATTCTGGGTCTTCCCAATTCTTCTAGAGGTATCAATTCCAACTTGTTTACCCGTCCCAAGGCATCAGGAACCGGACGCACACCAATCATCCACATGATTTGGGCTAGGGATTCACCGTAAGTTTTGATGTTATCGGTTCCCCAGAGGACACAGGCGATGGTTTCTGGCCATTTATCCTCATTTTCAGCCTTATTGCGTGCCAATAGCCGATCTACAACGATTTTGGCTGATTGAACTGCGGCTGATGTCGGGATTGATTGGGGGTCAAGGGCATGAATATTCTTACCCGTGGGTAATACATCCGGGTTGCGAATGGGGTCACCACCAGGGCCAGGGAGAACATATTCACCTTCTAGTCCTTGGAGTAATGCGCCGAGTTCGTTATCTGCACAAACTTGTTTCAGGCAAAATTCCAAATACTCAAACAGTGGTTTGAGGGGTTCTGGGTCAACTTTGGGATAACCTGCTTGATGCAATGCTTCTACCCAAGGTTCTTTTTTGCCCATGTTGAAGAAGTTCAACCGGGAAACCAAAGAAACACGTCCTTCAGCGTCGGTTTGGGCTTTGACTAGTGCGCCCACTGCTTCACGGGTGGCTAAGGTGATGTCTTGCAGGAGTTGGACATCTTCTAAAACACCGAGGTCGCTGTTTTTGTAAATGTCATCGATGTCACGCCCGATGCTGTTGGCAATGATGCGGGGTAAGCTGAGAATTTCTTCTTCTTGACGGTCTAAACTACCAATGTTAACTAGGGTAGCTACTGCTTCTTCAGCCGATGGTGGTTTACCAATGACGTGCAACCCACAAGGTAACAACCTAGACTCAATTTCCATTAACTTACGGTAGACGCTACCAACAATGCGATCGCGCTCATCGGCGGTCATATCTTTGGCATCAGTTTCTGGTAAATTTATGTCTTTATCCAGGTTGACGATGCGGCATTTATCCATGATGGTATTGACAATGGGAATACCGCGCCCACTATCTTTTAAGGTTTGGTAAGAAGCAATTAACTCGCTGAGTTCTTTCAAACCTTTGTATAAACCTGCATTTTCTGCGGGTGGTGTGAGGTAAGAAATTGTCTCGGCATAACTGCGGCGTTTGGCAATGGTGGCTTCACTAGGATTATTAGCTGCGTAATAATACAGGTTGGGAATTGTGCCAATTAAGTTATCGGGGTAACAGTCACCCGACATTCCCATTTGCTTACCGGGCATAAATTCCAAGGAACCATGTGTGCCAAAGTGGAGGACTGCATCCGCGCCCCAAATTTGCTCTAGGTAAGTATAGTAGGCGGCAAAACCGTGATGAGGGCTGGCGGAACGGGAGAACAATAACCGCATGGGGTCACCTTCATAACCGAATGTGGGTTGCACTCCAATGAAGACGTTACCAAATTGTTTGCCGTAAATAAGCAGATTTTGTCCATCGCTGTTGAGATGTCCTGGCGGTGGCCCCCAGTTTTCCTCTAGGCGTTGCGAGTAAGGGGTGAGTGCCTCATACTCTGGTACAGACATTCTGTAGGCAATGTTAAGTTCTGGACTTGCATACTGAGCTTGGGCATCATGGATGACTTCTTCCATCAAAGCTTGGGCGCTTTCGGGAACGTCTTGTACGTCGTAGCCGTTGTTTCTTAGCCCTTTTAATACTTCGTAGATGGAACCGAATACATCTAAGTAAGCGGCTGTGCCTACGTTACCTTTATCTGGGGGGAAACTGAAAACGGTAATGGCAACTTTTTTGTCTAGTTTGGGTTTACGACGCAGGTTAGCCCATTTTAATGCCCGTTGCGCTACTGCTTCTACACGATCTTGGAGAGCGATCGCCTTACCTGTTGTCCCATCTCTACCTGATAAAATTATCGGCTCAATAGCTCCATCCAATTCCGGAATGGCAATTTGTAAAGCCACTTGAATTGGATGTAACCCCAAGTCACTATCCAACCACTCTTCAGTCGTTTGGAAAACTAAGGGTAACGCCACCATGTAAGGACGATTCAGGCGTTTGAGTGATTCAATTGCCTTGGGATGGTCTTGTCTAGCAGGGCCACCCACCAAGGCAAAACCAGTCAAGGAAACAACTGCATCTATGAGCGTTGTGTTAGTCGCCGGTTCATAGAAGTAAGCATCCACGGGTTTGGAGAAATCCAAACCACCAGCAAATACAGGAATTACCTTGGCACCGAGTGATTCCAATTCCTGGACGATGGCTACATAATGAGCATCATCACCTGTAACTAAGTGAGTACGTTGTAATACTAATCCCACACAAGGCGCTAAGGGATCTTTGAGATCGCTAGAAATATCCTTGCGGGCTGTATACCAATTCAGGTACTCTTTCACATCCTCAAACATAGTCGTCGCCAAAGGATGCCAAATCCCCATATCGGGATAGACAACTGGCGGTTGATATGTAGGAGATGCAAATCTTTGTTTTTCTACATCTTTTAATACGTATTTATCAGCCAGCATCAGCAAGAAGTTTTCCAGGTTTTCTGGCGAACCTCCCAGCCAATACTGAAAACTGAGCATGAAATGTCGAGCGTCCTGTGCCTTTTCCATTGGCAAGAACTTTAATACTTGGGGTAGGGTTCGCAGCAGTTTTAGCATTCCATCTTGGAATCCTGCGCCTGATTTCTCCTTGCGTTTCCGCATGAATTGAGCGATCGCACCCTTCGATTGACCCAATTGTGCCAAAGAAAAGCTACCCATTTTATTTAGGCGCATGACTTCTGGCATGGATGGGAACACCACAGAAACATCCAGGCGATCGCGGTGTGGTTCTACAGCAGTAACTACTTTTTGTGCTAAGTCTTCTATAAAAATAAGTGAGGCGATAAAGATATTAGCCGTCTCCATCTCCCTTTTGAACTCTTCATAGTTCTCAGGATCGCGGAGTTCCTCAATCAAATACCCACTGATTTCAATGGCCAGGTTGGGATTGTTCGAGTTAATCGTGCTAACAGCTTGCGACAATGCACTTTGGTACTGGGACTCAAGCACGACATAGACCACCTTGATTAAATTACGTCCGCGTAAGTTATCAGGCGCAATATGTCTAATGGTGGACTTGACGTGTGTGAACATGCAGATAGGCTCCTTTGATGCGTGTTCTCTAACTGAAGTTCTGAGCGACATTCGCCGTCAGATTTACTTCTTTTTTTTCGGCAATATGAATTTTTTATCAGAAAAACCTTACCAATTGAGCATTTTGTGGTCTATATGACACAAATCGATATAAAAAAATAAATATTTATTTATAAAACTTGACAAAATAAAAAAGTGTTTGCTCACATTTGTGTAACATTTTCTTAATAATTGGGAAGTAGGAAGTGGTGAGTAGGGAGTGGGGGAGAAAATAAAATAACTAATGAATTATTGACCAATGACTGAACCAGTTGATATTTTGATTCTCTCCAATGGCCCTGGTGAGATAACTACATGGGTGCGTCCAGTTGTCAAGGCTTTGCGGCAAGAACTCGGTGATGAGCGTTCTCAGATGAGGATTTCTGTGGTGTTGTCACCTTGTCCTAATGCTAGTGGGAAAGAAGCTGCCATCGCTATGAGTTACCCAGAAGTGGATCGAGTACAAGCAGCAGAGCATTTTTGGCAGTTTTTGCTGTGGGGTAAAACATGGGAAAATTGGGATTGGCGCGATCGCGGTGTAGTTGTTTTCCTGGGTGGTGATCAAATTTTCCCGGTAGTCATTGGCAAAAAACTGGGATATCGCACCGTTGTTTACGCCGAATGGGATGCGCGTTGGCATAAATGGATTGACCGTTTTGGCGTGATGCAGGCAAAAGTGTCTGAACGAGTTTCCCCAAAATATGCCCACAAGTTTACGGTTGTGGGAGATTTGATGGTGGAAGCACAAACAAACATTACTCAAAAAACAACCTTAAATACTGAAATAATTGGTTTACTACCTGGGTCAAAAGCGGCAAAATTATCTCAAGGAGTACCATTATGCTTGGCTGTTGCCGAATATATCCATGCAAAAAGACCCCAAACCAAATTTGTGATTCCGGTAGCGCCTACTTTGGATTTACTAACTTTAGCTAGTTTTGCTGATCCTGAAAAAAACCCTTTTGTCAAAGTTTTTGGCAGTTCATCCGCCGTCTTAGTCGAGTCAGATATTCCCGTCCTGAAAACAGAAACAGGTTTGTGTGTGGAATTGTGCAGAGAAAATCCCGCCCATGAATTATTATCTCACTGTAGTATTTGTTTAACTACAGTAGGTGCGAACACAGCTGAACTCGGTGCTTTAGCTGTACCAATGATTGTTGTCATCCCAACTCAGCAACTTGATGCTATGCGTTCTTGGGATGGTTTACCAGGATTATTAGCTAATTTGCCTGTTGTGGGTTCTACTTTTGCAAAAGCAATTAACTGGTTAGTGTTAAGTCGTAAGGGTTTATTAGCTTGGCCTAATATTTGGGCAAAAGCGGAGATAGTACCAGAACTTGTAGGTAAACTCCAGCCCCAAGAGGTAGCAGAAATATTTTTAGACTTTTTGACTCATCCAGAAAAGTTAGATGATATGCGAAATAAGCTACGTAGCGCCCGTGGCGAAAGTGGCGCAGCGCAGAAGTTAGCAACTTTGGTGCGTGAGGAAATAAGCTAATGAGCATTGAAGTTGCATAAAACCAGGGCTGTACTGCTTCGCAGAACCCGTAGGGTAGCCCTTACTACAAGCGAATCAGTCTAGAAAATTGATTTACAGGTTTGGATTTTGAATTATTTTTAAATCCAAAATCCAAAGTTGGGTCATTTAATGACAAATTCAAACTTATCTTGTGTTGTTGTTCAAAATATGGATAACTGCACCCGCAGCTGCACCATCCACAGCATTGCCTAGAGGATCTTTACAATTGCCAATAACTGCACCAGTTACAGTACTAGCAACTGCGCCAACTCCCGCATTTCTAGCTATGTTGGGGTTTCTGCGGTTTTGTCTGTTGCTATTAGCCGCATTGACAGCAGCGCCAGCAGCAGCACCTTTCACTGCATTATTGAGTAAAGAGCCACATCCTCTAATAGCTCCCGATGCTGCACTAGTAGCGGCTCCAGTACCGATATCTCTGAGCATTGTGTTAGCCGCAGCCTGTTGAGCAGGAACTAAAGTAATACCAGTTAAACTTGCAGCCATGAGGCTGGGTAAAAGTGTACGTTTTAAGATTTGATTCATGGTAGTGCCTTGTTGAAAAATTCAATGTTTTGCAGTTGTTAAACAACTGATTTTTTAGGTTATACAACAACTGATAACCTTCTGATATTTACATTAGCGAAATTTTAACCGCATCTACTAAAAGCGGGAAATTATCATGTGATTTTCGAGATGTTCTTTGCTAATTTAGTGGACAGTAATTAAACTGACACATTGACAGAAAACATTAAAGATGATTTGGAAATTATCAGGTATTTAAAAAGCTTGAATCCACTCTTTCACGAAATATTCAGTCCAGATGCCATTTTTCCAATAGGGGTCATTTTCAATCAACTGGCGCACTGTGGCTTCGTCTTCAGTTTCGTAAATACCAAACACTTTGGTGACATCCTTGGTAGGGCCAATAGTAATCAGTACACCAGATTCTTTCTGTTTTGCTAATCCGTCTAAGTGTGCTTGACGGAAAGGGTCACGTTTTTCGAGAACGTTTTCACAGTAAGTTCCCCACATGATGTATTTAGGCACGATTATTGATTACTCCTAGTAAATTTAAGTGTGATTTTAATCGGGGATTATTAGATTCAATCCCAAACCCCCAATTTTTGTTAATTAACTTCTCAGGTTAACGCCGAATTTTTCTACTAAGGCTTCGCGGACTTTATTGTGTACAGGCTCCACTTCCGCTTCAGTAAGAGTGCGATCGCTTGACCGATAAATTAAGCGAAATGCTAAACTGCGTTGTCCTTGGGGGACGTTTTCGCCGCGATATTCATCAAATAATTCCACAGATTCCAGCAAACCTTTGCCAGCTTTATTAATGGATTTTTCAATGTCAGCAACAGAGATATTCACC
Source organism: Nostoc sp. CCY0012 (assembly GCF_963920855.1). Taxonomy (NCBI): domain Bacteria; kingdom Bacillati; phylum Cyanobacteriota; class Cyanophyceae; order Nostocales; family Nostocaceae; genus Nostoc; species Nostoc sp. CCY0012. The sequence goes on from NZ_CAWUDM010000031.1 coordinate 15,307, forward strand.
GGTGCAAAAAAGGCAATATCACGATCGCTTGCTGGGTAGGTGGAATAGGGATGAAATGTAGGCACAAGCATATCATCTTGATCAAGTGCATCTAAAAGCACATCTAAATCTAGCTGAAACACGTAAACTGCATCTGGCAAACCCTTGTCTTGACGTAATTGGGGATGAACTTGTCCAAAGATACCGAGTCTGTTTCCTCTCACCCACAGAGAAGCTGTGCGTCCTGGATGTAAACGTTCGTCACGGCGATCGGGTTGATATTCCACTGGTAAATTAAATTGCTGGAATACGCTTTCTAAAATCCCTTTAGCGTCAAACCAAGTCATGGGCTGTTCTTTGTTGCCCTTTGACCATTTACCAACGGTGCGATCGCCTCCCATGATTCCGGCGATGGCGGCTGTTTCTTGTAAGCCGTCTTCCTCTTGCCAGAAAATTTGCCCCAGGTCAAAACCATTTAGTGAGCCGTTACCTTGCTCTAAGTTATATTGAAAAGCATCAATCAACCCAGATATCAAATCAGTTCGCAGTGCTGAATATTCTACAAATAACGGGTTACTCAACACTATCTGTCTGTCATCCCCTGGCTTGACTAAAGAATAGTGGATGACTTCTGTTAAACCTTCAGCCCGTAGACAAGCGCGCAATTTGCGGATCAATTCTTGATCTATAGATAAATAGCCAGCTTCCGACTTGTCTGGTAAAGTATCGCAAAAACGGTCATAGCCATAAAGACGGGCGATTTCTTCAATCAAGTCAATTTCCCGTTCTAAGTCGCGGTAACGATAAGGTGGTGCTGTCACCGTCCAAGTTTTTTCTCCGGCGGAAGTGACTCGACATCCTAGTGCTGTTAAGATGCGTTCTACATCAGCTTCAGTGATTTCGCCTGTATCTTCTCCTAAATCCACTGGCCCCAACACCTGATTTACTCGGTCTAAACGCAGAGCAATAGAACGACTCCAAGTAGATGGATCTGGGCGGGTATCAGCAATTTGCTGTTGGACAATTACGCCATCAGCTAGTTCGCTAATCAATGATAAAGCACGGTTACAGGCTACTTCCAATTCAGCCCGATTCACGCCCCGTTCGTATCTTCCAGAAGACTCGCTTCTTAAACCCACACCACGGGAGGAACGACGAATGGCAACAGAATCAAATAATGCGGCTTCTAAAACTAAGCTTTGAGTACCGTCATGGACTTCTGTTTCTTCTCCACCCATGACTCCCGCCAAAGCCACAGGTTTATCGTTAGCGGTGATTAACAAATTTTGGGTTGACAGGTTGCGAGTTTGCCCATCCAAGGTTTTGAAGGATTCCCCAGACGTAGCAAACCGTACACCAATTGTTAAATTTTCACTACCCGCAACCGATTGTAAACGGTCTTTGTCAAAGGCATGTAATGGTTGCCCCCATTCCAACAAAACATAGTTGGTAATATCGACTACATTATTAATTGGTCGCACACCAGCAGCCCGTAAGCGTTGTTGTAACCATTCAGGAGATGAGGCAATTTTGATTTGTTCAACAACTGTACCAATGTAGGCAGGGCAAGCTACTTTTTCTGCAATTTTTAAAGCTAAATTACCTGTACCTTGGGGAACCGATATTTCACTTGATTCAGGAATACTTAACTTCCCACCAGTCAAAGCTGCAACTTCCCTGGCTATCCCTACCATACTCAAGGCATCAGCCCGGTTAGCGGTAGTAGCCACATCTAAAATCACATCATCCAAACCCAACAACGGACGCACATCACTACCCAAGGGTAAATTTTCCTGGGAAAAAATATGGATTCCATCTACATCAGTGGGTAAACCGAGTTCTTTTAACGAACAAATCATGCCTTGGGATGGCACACCGCGGAGCTTTGCAGGTTTAATTTTTAAATCGATATTCGGTAAATAAGTACCTGTAGTTGCCACTGGTACATATATATCTGCCCGGACATTGGCAGCACCACAGACAATATTTAAAGTCTCAGATGCACCAATATCCACTTGGCACACACTTAATTTATCAGCATTGGGGTGGGGTTGACGCTCCAGCACTTTCCCCACAACAACGCCATTAGCCCAAGTGCGGCGATCTTCTATATCTTCTACTTCAAACCCAGCCATTGTTAGGGTTTCGGCTAATTCTTCCGGGCTAAGTTTGATTTCTACTAGTTCCCGCAGCCAGTTAAGAGAAATACGCATGGAGTGTGCTTGCTTGTTTGAGGAATCTTCTTTTGCTCTAATTTTAGGGCGTTTACTAGCTAGTGATGGCTACTCACCGTGCAAGGTAAACCCGTCTACTTGAATAATCCTACTACGTTGTTTGGACAATAGAGGCGCTTAAGCTAGGGGCTAGAGGGTAACTCCAGAAAAATAAATATCAATATTTATGATCAGATTTCTGGAAAACAACTGTAAATTCTGGAATCTAACTTACAGCTTTTTTATATCCCGAAAAATTGACCAGAAAAAACAGCTTAGGGAGGATTTTTACTGAGGCTGATAAAAATTTTAGTAAGTTAATATACAAGTAATTTATTTTGTGAAATCTGTATTATTTCATTGTCTTAGGTGGAGTGCAGACCAATGACATCTCAAGATGATCACCATCAAGAACTAGAGCAACGGGAACGCATACTGCGAGAACGAGAAGTGGAATTACGACTTCGAGAGATGGAGTCTGACATCCATACACCCAATGCGCCTTTTCAGAAAACTGTGAAACATCAACCGCATAATTTACAGAAACCGTGGGTAAAAAAAACTGATTCTGGGGGGAAAATTATTTGCTTTTGGTGTCACTGCATTGGTAGCTGTGAGAATAGCCTCAGCAGTAGCAGGAATTATGATTATTGCTGCGTTGGCGTGGATATCTTACAAGCTCTTTTTGGAATCAAAACAAAATCATCGTTAATCATGGGGAAATTTTCATGACTTATCAAGTTGGAACTGACAAATTTATCAACGACTTAGAACGCGTTGCTCAAGTCCGCTCGGAAATATCGGTATGTCTTAGCAGAATTGCTGATACCATCGGTGAGGCTGAATTGGTGGGTGAATCTTCGTCAGGAAAGCTCAGTTTAGAACGAGATATAGAAGATATTACAATAGCTAGTAAAAATCTCCAAAAAGGTGTATTTCGCCTGTTAGTTTTAGGTGATATGAAACGGGGTAAAAGTACGTTTTTGAATGCCTTAATTGGCGAAAATTTGCTGCCCAGTGATGTGAATCCTTGTACGGCAGTATTAACAATTTTACGCTATGGCCCAGAAAAAACGGTTACTATTCATTTTAATGATGGTAAAAGTCCCCAAAAGCTAGATTTTCAAAGTTTTAAATATAAATATACGATTGACCCAGCAGAAGCCAAAAAATTAGAGCAGGAGAAAAAATCAGCTTTTCCTGATGTTGATTATGCAGTTGTTGAGTATCCTTTACCCCTATTAGAAAAGGGAATTGAAATTGTTGATAGTCCAGGATTAAATGATACAGAATCACGCAACGAATTATCTTTGGGTTATGTGAATAATTGTCATGCAATTTTATTTGTGATGCGGGCTTCCCAACCTTGCACTTTGGGTGAACGGCGCTATCTAGAAAATTACATCAAAGGTAGAGGGTTGTCGGTTTTCTTCTTAGTCAATGCTTGGGATCAGGTGCGAGAATCTTTAATTGATCCTGATGATGTAGAAGAATTACAAGCATCAGAAAATAGATTACGGCAAGTATTCAAGGCCAATTTAGCAGAATATTGCTCTTTGGATGGTCAGGATATTTACGAAGAACGGGTTTTTGAACTTTCTTCCATTCAAGCGTTGCGACGCAGGTTAAAAAATCCCCAAGCTGATTTGACGGGAACTGGCTTTCCAGAGTTTATGGGTTCTCTCAATACTTTTCTTACCAGAGAACGGGCGATCGCAGAACTCCGTCAAGTGAGAACTCTGGCTAGACAAGCCTGTAAGCATACTCAAGAGGCGATCGCTAGACGCTTACCTTTACTTGATCAAGATGTCGATGAACTGAAAAAACGCATTGATTCAGTGGAACCGGAATTTAATAAACTCACAGGTATTGGGGAGCAATTTCAAAAGGAAATTATCAATACCAGAGATAGTCAAGCGAGAAAAATTTCTGAATCTTTTCGGGGCTATGTATTAAATTTAGGTAATACTTTTGAAACGGATTTTTTACGCTATCAACCTGAGTTAAATGTTTTAGATTTCCTGAGTAGTGGTAAACGAGAAGCATTTAATCAGGCGTTACAAAAGGCCTTTGAGCAATATATTGCTGATAAAGCTGCTGCGTGGACTTTAACAGCGGAAAAAGATATCAATGATGCTTTTCAAGTACTGTCTCGCAGTGCTTCCCAATATGGCGCTTCTTATAGTCAGATAACAGACCAAATCACAGCCAAACTCACTGGACAGCAAGTTAAAGTTAATCCCACATCTACTCCGGAAGAAGATCAATCCCCAGGATGGGCAAAATGGGCTATGGGATTGTTGTCCCTGTCTAGGGGAAATTTGGCGGGTGTGGCTTTAGCTGGGGCTGGTTTTGATTGGAAAAATATTTTGTTGAACTACTTTACTGTAATTGGTATTGGTGGGATACTAACGGCGGTGACTGGTATTTTTCTAGGCCCCATTGGATTTGCTTTGCTAGGTTTGGGAGTAGGTTTTTTACAAGCAGATCAAGCGCGCAAGGAATTAGTGAAAACGGCGAAGAAGGAGTTGGTAAAATATTTGCCACAAATTGCCCATGAGCAATCACAAACTGTGTATGATGCTGTGAAAGAGTGTTTTGATGCTTATGAAAAAGAAGTGAGTCAGCGAATTAATGATGATATTGCTTCTCGTAAGTCTGAGTTAGATAATTTGGTGAAGCAAAAAGAAACACGCGAAATTAATCGTGAAGGTGAGTTACATCGGTTGAAAAAATTACAGGAAGATGTGATATCTCAAATTCAAAAGATTGAGGCGGCTTATAGTAGTTTGTTGGCTTACTATAGTTGATTTTATCGTCTGTTGGATGGGGGTGGAGTTAACTTTAGGGACTTCCAAGTAAAAAAGTATGACATTTCGTAGTAAGGGCTACCCTACGGGTTCTGCGAAGCAGTACAGCCCTTATTTGAGGACTAAAGTCCTCACTACAAACCTTTAATTATTTACGTCGTCTTACTTATAATTAAAAGTTCGAGTCAGCGGATCTAGCCGTTTAAAACTTTATCAGAGAGCGATAAATCCCTGACTACGAACATATTATTATTTGCATTCTCAACTGAGCAGGGAAACTGTAAAATATGCCACCACAGAATGAAACTTACAGTAATTTAGCCAATTCTCTCAAATCTACATCTGCATTATTAAATTTAAATAGCCAATCACAACTGCATCAAGATATTGTGGCTGTGTGCAATTATCTGGCTCATCCTAATTTACGAATTGCTGTTTTTGGCCCCTTTAATCATGGTAAATCGACTTTATTAAATGCCATGTTGGGGACTCGTACATTACCAATTGATTTAATCCCGACTACAGGTGCGGCTATTACTGTTAAGTATGGTTCTGATGTGCGGACTCGGATTATGTTGATAAATGGAACAGAAATTTACCGCAGTGGGACAGAAGTTTTACAGCAATTTGCCATTCTCGATGATAATAGACAGATGCGAAAAGATGTGGCATCTGTGGAAGTTTTTTGTCCTCATCCTTTTTTAGCAACAGGTGTAGAGTTTCTAGATTTACCTGGAACCAATGACAGAGAGGAACAAGATAATTTAGTTAAAGAACAACTTTTAAGTGTAGATTTGGTAGTTCAATTATTAGATGCACGCAAGTTAATGACTTTGGGTGAACGGGAAAACTTGCGGGATTGGTTATTAGATCGTGGTATTAAAACAGTTATATTTGTTGCTAATTTTTTAAATTTATTGGAACCAGAAGAACAAAAACAAGTACAAAATCGCCTACTGTTTGTAGCAGAGAGTTTTCGAGCAGATTTACCCCCTGGTTTTAGTAATTTATATCGAGTGGATGCTTTACCTGCTTTGAGGGCGAGATTAAAAGGTGATGCGGCTGCGGCTAGTAGTAGCGGGTTAGTGGCTTTTGAAACCGCTTTGCAAAATACTGTCGGTATCTTACAACAAAATCGCGGTGATGTACGGTTGCCCAGAGTACAGGCGATCGCTTCTCAAATTCAAATATCTTTAAAAGCTAAAATTGATCCTCTTGTTCATGAAATTAAAGCCTTTGATGAGCAGCAAGCTGCTAAATTTACAATTAAACAAAAAGCCGCCAATTTAATTAGCCAAGGTTTTACTAAGAGTTTGCAAGCTTTACATAATTGGCTAGATTTATCCAAATTGCTCGCTAAATATCAAGCTGATGCGGCTGTGGCTTTAGCAGAAAATAATTTTAAAAATTGGCAAACAACTACTCTCAAAAAAGACTTAACAGAGTTACAACTTGAGGTAATGAGATGGCTTTATCAAGCTTATGAATTCTTTAAAGAAGAACGTCCAGAAGATTTATCCATTCCCTTACCTAGTGAACCACAAATCACCTTACCACCAAAACCCGGTAATATCGATAATTTGAGTGAACCTGGTGCAGTAGCAGTTGGTGGTGGTATTGGTTGGTTGTTGGGTGGCCCTGTAGGTGCTGCTGTGGTTGGTAGTATTTCTTATTTATTAAACAAGAATATTCAGCAGGAAGATGACAAATTAGCCAATGAATCTTATCATCAACAAGTTGCCAAAGTTTGTATAGCAGCTATTGAGGATTATTTTTCTGAATTTAGTAATCGGGGTTTAGCAATTTTGGCTGAATATGAGCAGAAAGCAGACAAAATTATTCGTTTTGAAGTTAGTAATGTAACGTCAGAAATGACTAATAAATATGCAGAGTTGCAGACTTTGCAAAATGGCTTTAATCAGTTGCTAACAGAGTTAGAGAAAGCCAAAATATCTTTAAAATATCAAGCTTATCAAGAAATATCAAAAAATAAAAATATTCACCGAGTTTATGCACCCCCAAGAGAAAAAGTTGTAAATTATTCTGCTAAAAACACTGCTAAAAAGCCAGCACAGGAAACTACCAGTACACGGGTCGAATCTCCACGTCAGCAAGTTTCTTCACCTCCCCCACCTCCTAAAAATCCTCCCCGTACCCAAGAAGTAGAAGCAAAATTTCGTAATTGGGAACTTGATGAAGAGATAGCGCGCATGAAAGCAGAAATGCGATCGCCTGGTTCTCAGAATCACAAGCAACAAAATACCCATCACAGCAAAACCCCAAACCCACCGCAAACTCAGGTAGAAAAGGATAAAATTGCTCGCGCCTACAGTATTTTAGGATTACAACCTTATACTTCTTTTGCTGAAGTGAAAAAAACTTATCGAACTTTAGTGAAAAAATGGCATCCAGATTTATTTGTTAATCAGCCACAGATGCAAAAAAAAGCCCATGAAAAAATGCGTTTATTTAACGAAGCTTATACAATATTGTCTGCTAGTAACGATTAATTAACTTCATTTTGTTGGATTCACTTTCATCTTAAGACTTAAACAGCATGGGTTACGCTACCCTAACCCATCCTACAATTCTTTGTGTCCTACCCTGCGGGTTTAAAAAAGACAATGACTACCAAACTTTATTCATATTCAAGGTAAACCCAGGTAAAACAGATTCACCGCTAAGAATATCAGGATTATCTAGACATTCTCTTGCTTGTCCAGGACGATAAATATAAACTTGATGATTTTGTCGATCAATTAACCAGCCTAATTTTATTTCTGGTTCTTGCATATATTCCTCCATTTTTTCCTGCAAAAGTTGGAGGCGGTCACTTGGTGATTTCAGTTCAATAATAAAGTCTGGACATATGGGGGCAAATTTTTGTTTTTGTTCTGTGGAAAGACTATTCCACCGTTCTAGTTTCATCCAGGAAGCGTCGGGAGAACGTTCCGCACCTGTTGATAGTTTAAATCCTGTACTGGAGTCAAAACAAATACCCGTACCGTCTTGTTCTGACCAGACATATAACTGTCCAGCAACGTTAAAGTTGCGATTACCTGTTTCTGTACCTGTCGGTGGCATAATTGATATTTCTCCCGATTTATTCCGTTCAATGCGTAAGTCACGGTTAAACTGACAGAACTCAAAGAATTGTTCGTCTGTCATTTGGATTGAAGGTGGAAATTGCAGCACTAAAGGAGAAGAAAACATCATGCTGTCCCAACTAAGCTTTAAGTTTATTTTCACGCAAAAACGCAAGGACGCCAAGATATAACTTCGCGCCTTTGCGTTTTCAACAAAAAATCATTTTGCAGATTTATTTGTTAGGCTGAGGAGTCATCCGTAAATAGGGTTTGATTTCCTGGTAGCCTTTGGGGAATTTTTCTTTGAGTACTTCTGGATCTTTGAGTGAGGGGACAATTACACAATCTTCCCCATCTTTCCAGTCAGCTGGTGTGGCTACGCTGTAATTATCGGTTAATTGCAGTGAATCAATTACCCGCAATAGTTCATCAAAGTTGCGTCCAGTGCTGGGAGGATAAGTGAAACTTAAACGTAGTTTTTTGCTGGGATCAATTACGAAAACAGAACGGACTGTAACACTAGCCGCAGCGTTGGGATGAATCATATCGTAAAGGTCAGACACTTTACGATCGCCATCTGCCAAAATTGGATAGTTGAGAGTGGTGCTTTGAGTTTCTTCGATGTCTCCTACCCATCCTTTGTGGGATTCAACATCATCAACGCTAAGTGCGATCGCTTTGACATTACGCTTGTCAAATTCTGGCTTGAGTTTAGCAACTGTGCCTAATTCGGTGGTGCAAACCGGTGTGAAATCAGCAGGGTGAGAAAACAGCACTACCCAGCTGTCACCTGCCCATTCGTAAAAATCTATGTCGCCATGTGTTGAGGCTTGCGTAAAGTTGGGTACTGTATCACCAAGACGGAGAGTCATGCGAGATTCCCTGTAATTTAGAAAGGCATATGTATTCTACTTTGCCATCATGACATAAATCACCGATTCTCCTATCGGCATTTCGTCGTTTTTAACAAAATTTTAATTTGTCAGTGAACTATCAATACCGAAATTATTATACAGGCTTGTGGAGCAGTAATGTGATGATTCTTCAAAAGCCTTTATTTATCAAGTGCTTAACACCAGCCTCTTGTCTTTTGGCGCTTGTGGCTTGTGGGGGTAACTTCAATTTAGCCAGTAACTTGAATCAATTGCCAGTCCAAGTTTTGGTGGGTAGTGCTTTGGTAGACTTTTGCCAACAAGCCGCACAAAATTTTCATGCTACACAACCGCGACTAGATAATGGTAAGGCTGTGCAAGTGAGATGTGACGCTAGAGGTAGTGGTGATGTTGTTAACCAGTTAGTTTCTTTAGCGACTCAGCTAAGAAATGGGACATTGCAGGCTGATGCAGTTGATTTTCCCACAATTATTTCACTTGATGGCGATATCTATCACAGTCAAATGATTTACCACATCAACCAACTATTTCCTGGACAAAGGTATATTCCAAGTATTACCGAATCACCACTGATAGCGCACACACCAATGGTGTTCATGGACCAAAGCGATGTAGCTGAAAAACTACGTCAAGGTGGTGACATTTTCAGCATTAACTATGTGCAAACTGCACCAACTCTTTCCAATTCGGGATTGCAAACTTTAGTCGCCCAATATGCCCGTGTATCGGGTAAATCTCCTGAAGATTTAACGCTGGCTGATGTACAACAATTACAGCCACAAATGCAAAAAATCTACAGCCAGATTTCCGCTTACAGAGGTTCTACTCGTTCTCTATCCGAAGCAATTGCCAAAAATGGTCAATTTGGGTCTGTAATAGCTTCAGTGTATGAATCGAGTGTGATTGCTGTCAATTCTCAATTACCAGCAAGACAGCCACGCTATGAGGCAGTTTATCCCGCAGCCACATTCATATCAAATATGCGGGCAATTGTGCCTAATGCACCGTGGGTAAGTGCAGATGAGAAGGCAGCTGCTGATAAATTTATTATTTATTGGCGATCGCCTGCTGTACAGCAAATTGCTACTGATTTAGGCTTACGTCCGGGAACCCCTGGAGTGGCTTTAGGTGACAAGTTTACCCCAGAATTTGGTGTTGACCCACAAGCCAAGTATGATTCATTACGTCCTCCATCCCCAGAAGTTGTAGAAGCTATGCTAAAAGCTTGGCAGGAAGCGACTCAGAACCCATAAATATAATTGCTATATTACAAGGTGATACTATTTTAGATTTTGATTTAGAAATAGTATTCTTAGTAGAGGCTTGGTAAAAGTAGTCACGTTCTTTTGGCAGATTTACGTAGATTTAACTGGAGTTTACGGATAATACTTTGTCGATAAATAATTACTAAGTGTTAAAATTATGAAATTGGCAAATCCATTGTATTATCCATTATCTGTCTTGATTGGCAGTATTGTTTTATTCATAGGAGTGCGTTTAGTTCAACTACCTAATCAAATTATTATTCCTTTGTCAATTGGTATATCTTTGTTTTTCGCTAACTTCTTTCAATATCGAGAACCCAAATATTTTGAATTAGATAATCCTGAGTTAGAACAGGAAATTACGGCAGTGCAAATTGCTGCGTTAACTTTAGCCAATCGAGCCAATGAACTACGTTTAGAAGCCAAAAATTTGTTAACTATAGCCGAACATGAGAGACTATTAGCCACCATAGAAAGAAGTTGCGATCGCGCCATTGAATTGCCAGGAAAAATTCGGAATATAGTTTGGTATTTATATGGTAGTAATTCTCTAGTTTCTGTTGGTTCATTGCAACGGCAATTGACAGAAATACAACAAAAAAAGATGCGGCTAAATTCTGGATATTTAGAAAAACAACACTTAAGTAAACTTGCAGAAAACATCAAACGCAACATTAAATTAGCTAAAAAAGGTGAAGATACTCGTCTATCAAGGATTTTTACTATTTATCATTTAATTGAAGATTATACTGTAATTTTAGAACGTTATGATGATAAATTGAGTGACGCTAACTTAATAAATTTAGAGGAACTTCAAGAGTTACAACTACTTGGTGATGAACTTAAAAGCCTAGAAGAAATTATTGATTTATTAGTTCGTAAATAAGCCAGAATACACAAATGATATATGGTGAAAACAAGTCAAAATTACTCAAAATTATTACCTCATGCACAATTATTTTAATAACATTAGTTATCACATATATTCCGATTGCGATTCCTGGCCTACAGCAAAAATTAGTCATTGTCAGTGGGACTGAACTACAAGCACCACTGCAAACATTAGAGGCAAAATTTAGGCAAAGTAATCCACAAATTAAATTAGAGCTAAAGTTTCAAGGTTCCCAAGAATTGGTGAACAGATATATTAATAAAAGAGATGATTTCCAACCAGCAGTTTTAATTCCCGGAAATGGAGAAATTTTAACAGATATAAGCGATCGCCTGCGTGCTATTTACAAAAGCGAACCTTTTTATGACTCTCCTCAACCCATAGCAAAAACCATGTTAGTAGGTATTGCTTGGCCAGAAAGGGGAAAAATTCTCTTTCCTAATGGCCGCTTTCAATGGTCAAAAATTGAACAAGCAATGCAAGTAATTAATTGGGGAAAAATAGGCGGTGCTAGTAGTTGGGGTAGCTTTGATTTTGTGATGACAGATCCTACCCGTTCCAATAGCGGTCAATTGACTTTAGATTTATGGATAAAATCAGAATCAGGAGTAAGAATTAACAGCACAAGTTTCATCAATTTATCTGTGCGATCGCTATTGAGTTTAATTAAAAAATCTGTTTATCAACCACCCCGTTCTACAGATATTCTTCTACAAGAATTTATTGTCAAAGGTGCAAACCAAGCTGATATCGCTACAGTCTATGAAAGCGTAGCCCTGCATCGTTGGCAACAATCAATTGCGACTCAAGGTAAACCTTACCAAATTTATTATTTAGATCCGTCAATGGAGACTACCGCCACAGCTGCAATTATCCGTCCTAATGTCGATGCTAATACAGCCAATGCTGCCCGAAAATTTCTAGATTTTCTCACTCAACCAGAACAACAAGCGGTATTTGTGCAATATGGTTTTCGTCCGGTGAATGATACTGTCGATGTCACAGCCGTAGCCAATAGTCCGTGGAATCAGAATATTCCCGGTGCTGAAGTTCAGCCAAATATCACACTTTTACCAGCACCAACTTCCCAGGCGATCGCCGAAATTCAACGGTTGTGGGAAAGGGTTGATTAGGGACTGAGAATTGAATCACTCATTTTGAGATTGGTGTCAAAGATGAGTTCACACTATTCATCTTAGACTAGTAAAAGTAGGAAAAATTGCAAGATTCATTTACGAAATCTATCTATAGATATTTTATACAAACCAGCAATTACCACTAAACTGACAAAGTTATCTTCAGTTTATATATATATTTACATGGTAGATATTTACATTCTTGATCTACTAATTATTGGTCTACTGTTACTAGGAGTTACACTAGGCTCAGGCTGGATTAAGCGCTTACCACTTTCTTTCGCACTGATATATCTATTAATGGGTATACTTTTAGGCTCTGAAGGCTTAGAAATGATCCAACTGAGAGAAAATAATGTATTTAATGCCAAAGTACTCGAAAGATTAACAGAATTTGTCGTGATTATTTCTGTATTTAGCTGTGGGTTGAAAATCATTAATCCTTTACGTTTGAGATTGTGGAATATTACAGCACGACTGATTGGGTTTTTAATGCCAATGACTATCTTGGGATTGGCAATTGTCGGGCGATTATTTTTAGGAATGAACTGGGGAGAAGCGATTTTATTAGGAGCCATTCTTGCACCCACTGACCCAGTATTAGCTTCAGAAGTCCAAATAACAGATATTAATGACAGAGATGAGTTACGCTTTGGTTTAACCTCTGAAGGCGGTTTAAATGATGCTTTGGCTTTTCCCTTTGTTTATTTTGGGCTTTATGCCATTAAAGATAATAATTGGAATAACTGGTTTAGAGATTGGTTAATCGTTGATTTAATTTGGGCGATCGCATCTGCTATTGTCATGGGTTTTCTGATAGCTAAATTAGTTGTTTGGGTTGATGAAAAGATTCAACAAAAACATTTTGTTGATGTAGTTATGGAAGATTTTATTGCCATTAGTACCATTTTAACCCATCTTCCGCACCCTAAACTGTCACACAACGAAAAATGGTCGTTTGGGGGTTTGGGATTAGCGATCGCCACCTAAGATTTCGACCTTTTTGTATAAAAAACATCCTAAAATGAATTCAAAAATACGAAATTACCGATTGTGACACCGGGGGGTGCGGAATGTGGGTTTTAATTACCTATTTTTTAACAGAAATCATCAATGGTTATGGGTTTTTGGCAGTATTTGTAGCGGGTGTAATTTTCCAAGACAGTTACAAAAATCCTGATAAACCAATGGCACAATTAGAATTTATTGAGCGGCTAGAAAAATTATTGGAAATAGGCACAATTCTATTATTGGGAAGCATATTATTATGGCAACCAATATTTAATTATGCCTCTCAATCTTTAATAGTTATAGTTCTATTATTCTTTGTAATTCGGCCTGTAGGAGCGTGGATTAGTACAATGTATCAACGTCCCTTAAACTCCCACCGTCGTATTTTTCATCCTGAAACCCGTTTCTTATTTGGCTGGTTTGGTATTCGTGGTGTAGGCTCTTTATATTATCTTGCCTATGCGTTTAGTCATGGTTTAACAGGAGAGGTTAGTGAACAAATATCTTGGATAACTTACACCACTATTGTAGTTTCTGTAGTTTTACATGGCATTTCTGCTACGCCTTTAATGAATTGGTATGAGCATAAATTTGCTACAAAACAATCTCTTAATCACACTAACATCAGCTAATTAAGTAAGTCGGCGAGAAAAAATCAAACTATGTTAAGCAATGTAAAATAATTAAAATTCATTTCGTAGTCAGCGGCTCTAGCCCTTATTTGAGGACTAAAGTCCTCACCCTACGGGTTCGTTAGTCGCTCATGGGGGAAACCCCCAAGACCGCGCTAACTCACTACAAAGTTTTAATTATTTACTTCTTCCTACTTAGAAGATAATTCTAAATATTAGACTTTAAATTAGTTGGTTAATATTTGTTGATAGGCTGAGACAATTTGACGAGCGATCGCACCCCAGCTAAAATGCTGCAAAGCATATTTTTGGGCATTTAATCCCCGGCGTTGGCGTTCTTGGGGATTTTGCAAAGCTGCTTGCAGTAATTCTACTAATTCTGACACATCAGTTGCACCCACCCACCCCGATTCACTATCATGTACCTGCTGCCAAATATGCACCTGGTCAGAAATAACCACAGGTATCCCTGCTACCATCGCCTCAGCGACAGCAATACCAAAGTTTTCATAGTAAGAAGGTAAAACAAATAAATCGGCAGCTTGCAGTAAACTAGCCTTTAACTCGCCACTGACAAAACCTGTAATTGTAGTGTGCGATCGCAGTGGTGAATTGGCAATCTGAGATTTGATTTTTTCTTCATAATCTGGGTCTTGAGGATTTGTCCCAGCCAAAACAAAATGAAAATTACATCCTGCAACTAACAGCTTTTCTAATGCAGGAATCAACAAGTCTAAGCCTTTTTTCGGGTCAATGCGCGACATAAATAATACCAAAGGTTTATCCGCTGGTATTCCCCAGTGACCATATACTTGATTCTTCTCATCTCCCCATCCCCCCATCCCCCCATCACCTTCACGGGGAACCACACCCAAAGGAATCACCCAATCTTGGGTAACCACACCAAAACGTTCTGATATTTTGGCTTCTTGATCACTGGTAAAATGAATTGCTGCTGCACCAGCTAAATTACGACGTTCTATAAGTTGCACATAAAGCTGTTTTAATTGGCGTTTCTTGCGTAAATCAGATGGATCAAGAGTACCCAAAGGACGCAAAATATAAGGTAGCTTTTGCTGACGACAAACAGTCGCCGCCGCACTACTTACAGGAGAGAATAACGCATGAATATGCGCCACATCAAACTCCTGAGCGTGAACCTTTAACCAGCGTAATAAATCAAGAGAAAACTTATAACGCCGAAATGGCGCACAACGAAAATAAATTATTTCATAACCATCTTGTTGCACCGGACAATTCAAAGGAATATCCAGAGGTGCTTGTCCAGAATCACCATTACTATCAGTAGTCAAAATTGTCACTTTTTCCCCCTCCCTAGCCAACGCCGCAGCCAACCCCATTACCATTTGACTAGGGCCACCATAAACCAGAGAAATTGAAGGAATAATTTGTAAAACTTTCATGCAATCTTCTTTGCGCTTTTGCGCCTTTGCGCGAACTTTTTTAAAACTTATTTCACACCGCCATTCACCAACTCTCGATAAAACGCCAACTGCTGCTTTGCCAAAGCCTTATTAGTATATTCAGCCATTGCTTTTTGATAACCCCTTTCCCCAATACTTTGAGCAAAATCTGGCTTTTCCATTAATTGCCATAAACAATTAGCCAATGCTTGCGAATCACCTTCAGGAAACACCAAACCAGCATCACCAATTACATGAGGAATTTCCCCAGAATCCGAACCAATTACTGGAACTTGACAAGCCATCGCCTCAATTATTACATGGCCAAATTGTTCCTTCCAACCCACAGAAGTTAAGGTTTTAAACTTGTAAGTCGTTTCTGAAGGCAGTACCAACGTACTCATTAAATTAATATAATTAGCAACTTCATCATGAGGCACACTTTCTATAAAAATCAACCGTTCGTCAACATTATTTTCCCTAGCAATTTTGATTAATTCATCTTTTAGTTCTCCCCTACCTAAAAGTAATAATTTCCAGGATTTATTTTGTAAAATTATTAATGATTTCAGTAAAGTTAATAAACCCTTCTCTGGCACAAAGCGCCCCACAAAACCCACAACAAAATCATCTAATTTTAGACCCAATTTAGCCGCCAACTCTGGTTGAGGTTTGGGAGTAAACAGTGTTTCATCTATACCCAGTTGTGGCATAACTTTAATTGGCCCATCATAACCCCTTTGTTGAAGAATCTCTGCCCCATCTTGATTACCAGTAATAATGCCGTGACTATGCTTAAGGTTATATTTTTCTAATAAAGCAACTGGTAATTTTAGTATATATGGCAAATTCCACCAAGTAAAAAATATATTTTTTGCCTTCAATCCCAATAACTGATTGAGAAAAATCATCTGAGAATAAGACAATCCTCTAGATCCTTGTTCTACTTGGATGATATTAGGACGAAACCGATTTAATAAAGATATTAAATCAGCACCAAAAGTCAGCAACGCTTGATGATTTTGACTAAAATTAGTAACTGGAACGATTTTAAAGTTACCTTCATCCCGGTATTGAGTTGCAATAACTTTATTTTGTACCCCTCCAGGTTTCCAAGTTTTGGGTACTACAACTGTGACTTCAATATTGGGTTCTAATTGAGCTAAAGCACGTAATTTTTCACAATTCAGATCCACAATATAGGAGTGACTAGCAACTAAGATTTTCATATTGAGTAATTATTTAGTTGTTCACTGTCAGTTATTTTTGATTAATGACTGATCTAAACGAGTATAAATTTGACCATCATTCCAGATTGATTGGATAATAGTACCTAAAGCTTTGATAAAACCCAAAGTATAGAAAATAGCGCGAGTGGCAACTTTTACAGGTGAACCACTTTTATTACAAGGTGGCCGTCCGAGGACGTGACAATCAAATAAACGGGCATATAGCCGTAAAGCCTGAATAGTATTGAGGTTTTTTAGCGCCATTAAAAAATGATTGTGATAGAAGGTGAGTTGATACTTGAGCGATCGCATACTAATATCATGACAACCCCCAGTTTCTTCCCCTAAATGGACTAAATAAGCCTCTGGGTCATACCAAATCTTATATCCCGTCTGTCGTAGCCGCAAACAAAAGTCTGACTCTTCGCGCACCGCACTACCGCGAAACCTTTCATCAAACTTCAGACCATATTTAGTAAAAATTTCCCGGCGAAACGACATATTGCAACCCCTGGCTGTGAGTACTTGCTGGGGTTTGATTGTGTGAACTAAATCAATATGATACCAAGCGATTCCTGGGTCCATTGCTTGGGGAGGCAAATATTCAATCTGTAAATCTCCGCCAGAATCACTTAACTTACCTCTGTCAAATACCCTTCCAGCCACCGCCCCCACCTCAGGATGTTGTTGATAGTTTTTGGCATGGGCTGCTAAAAATTCTGGAGTTAATTTGACATCATCATCAATAAATAAAATTATTTCACCTACTGAGCGCCGCACACCATAATTACGTGCGCCCGGTAAACTCGCCCACTCGAGGCGAAACCATTTAATTTTACCTGCTGCGGCGGTTTCTTCTAAATAAGCTTGAACTTCTGGTTGGTGGTTGGGGGATTGATCTACTACCAAAACTTCAAAGTTGCCATAATCCTGATTCAGAACATCTATAATACTGTCTCTAAGGATTTCTTCTCTCCCGTAGGTGGGGATAATTACGGAAATCAAAGGCAAATCATTCATGTGTTTTTATATAAAAATAAATTTGCGGTTGATCATAAAATTATCGGCCGTTGTCATTTTTTTCACCTGCTATAAAAATAAAATCCCTTAAACTTTGAAGTGTAAAGTTTTTTTCTTGGTAGTTTCTACAGTTGCGGCATTTTTGTTTTCTTGCTTCTCTAGTGCTGGCAATTTAAACAGTACTCCAGCAAAAAACCAGTAGTATACAGCTACCGGATCGACATCTAAAGGATAATAGTAAGTGTTGTAGCTAATAAACAGTATAAACACCCACATAGCTGCGCCGTAAGTGCGGAAATTACGGTTTTTGATGGAACGATACGTTTTAAAGGTAGTAATTGTCAGGGTGGTAACAAAACCTAAAAATCCCAGTACTCCCAGAATACCGACTTCCCATAACACCTTAGGGTAGTATGTTTCTACTAGTTTAGTTGAACCCAAAGCACGCGCAGAGTTAGTTGCTCGACCCAAACCACTACCTATGGGGCTTGCTACATTTTTCCAGTTTTCCTCAAATTGTTGGACGATAAACTCTTCTGGTGGTGAAGCTTCCCAACGACTAATAAAACTATCTGTTCGCTCTTGTACAATTTCTGGGTTACTAATCATCGCAATTCCTAGTATGAGAGCCAGTCCCACGCCAATGGGAATAAAACGTTGCAGGTTACGAACTTGTCCAGTCAGCAGTAGCAAAATAACGAAGCAGACGGGGACTAAAGCTAAAGCAATTCTCTGGCCAGAGATCACTGAATTAATAAAGACTGATGCCAAAGAACCTAAACCTAACAGTCGCCAAAGAAGGGAGGGGTCAGTGAACCCTGTTGCAAAGGCAAAAAAGGTACTAGAAATCAAAAACCATGCCCATTGCCAAGGCGCGACAAATGTCCCTGGGAGGCGAATTACTCCCTGGCTAGGGCTATAGAGTAGGGAACCACCAAAATAACACCTGGCTTCTAATGTGGCTCGAAATAAGTCATTGCCTGTGGCATTTCTCGTACCTTCACATACTCCAGTTAGTAGTAACAAGTATTGAATAAATCCCAGGGCGCAACAGGTGAGGATGAGGACAATTTGTAGGCGGGATAAAAATAAAAAGTCTTTTTTATCACGAATTAAATAGTAAGCACAGCCAATTAATGGTACATAACCTAAAAATACTTTCAGCCCCAGAATACCCATCGCTAAAGGCATTTCATTGGGTGGTGTTTGAAAAGGTCTTAGAGGAGGAGGGTTAAACTGTTGTCCACCATTGATAAATATCAGCGTTAACAGGCACAAACCTAATAAAATAAATAGTGGTGTTTTAATTGCTTTGTTAGGTATTAAAGGTAGGTTTTTTTGACGACAAGATTGCCAAAAAGCAATCAAAGCCGGAATATAAAAAGCATCTTTAGCTAATTGCAGGACGGGACTATTGCCGATGTAATAGGTGATAGTACCCCCAAAAGGCATATAAATGAGAAAAGCGAATAAGGCTTGACGGGGATATTTATAGGAAAATGACAATATCAAAATTGCCAACACACCAGGAACAGCTGTTTTAATTCCGCCTACGAAAAAAAGGATAATGCCAAAAAAGATACTAGCAAAACCAGATGCCGTCAGTAGGGTGGTAAATTCTTGACGTGCTTGGGCTGCTTTACGCTTTTGGGTTAACCGTTCTTTGAGAGTAAGAGTAGGAACTTCCTGTTTCTTTTGTTTTTTGGCACTTTTCGATTTTGGTTTAGTTTTTGGCATATTTCAGGATGAAATTATAGATTTGGGATTTGAGACTGGCAATTAATCCCAAATCCGGTTCTCCCAAATCCAAAATACCTTATTGTGCTAAATGTTGCTGGACTTGAGAGACTAATTCATTTGTCCAGTTGTTAGCTAGTTCAGCATTAGCGGCTTCTACCATGACTCGAATGACTGGTTCTGTACCAGAAGCCCGAACTAAAATTCTCCCAGCATCACCCATTGCTGTTTCGGCTTGGGCGATCGCTTGTTGTAAGGGTTCACAATTTTGCCAATTCAAGCGGCGATCTCGATCTACCACTCGCACGTTCCGTAATAATTGGGGATAAGTCTCAAAGCTTTGATCTACCATTTCGCCCAGGGAAACACCAGATGCTTTGACTAAAGCTGCAATATGTAAAGCCGTTAACAAGCCATCACCAGTAATTCCGTAATGACGGCAAAGGATATGACCAGATTGTTCACCACCCAGCATTCCCCCAGTCCGCAGCATTTCGGCTTGTACGTATTGGTCACCGACGGCTGTCCGAATTAATTGACCACCCTGGGTTTGCCAAGCCCTTTCAAAGCCTAAGTTGGCCATGACGGTGGACACAATTAAGTTATCTGGTAGTTGTTGCTGTTGTTGTAGGTGGCGTCCCCACAAATAAAGAATGTAATCGCCATCTACTATCCGTCCAGTGTTATCTACAGCTAAAACGCGATCCGCGTCGCCATCAAAGGCAAAACCCAAGTCGGCTTCATGTTCCCGGACTGTGGCTTGCAAAATATCTAAATGTGTAGAACCGCACTCAACATTGATGCGATCGCCATCGGCTTGATTATGTAAACATATTACCTCTGCTCCCATTTCTGTAAATACAGATGGCGCTAACCCAACTGCTGCACCCCAGGCTACATCCAAAACAATCTTCATTCCCTGAAGACTTGCCTGATTTTGCAAAGATTGTTTTAACGCTTCACCATAATTACTGATTAATTCCCCACGGGAGTAATGTCGTCCACAAGCATTGATGCTACCGGAAATTGTCTGGCCGCGTAGTCCTGCTTCAATTTCTGCCTGCAATGCTGGCGATAATTTAGCACCAGCCGCCCCAAAAATTTTAATCCCGTTGTCTTCTGGTGGATTATGACTGGCAGAAATCATCACTCCACCTACAGCATCAGTGATGCTAGTCAGGTAGGCCACAGTAGGAGTAGGACATAACCCCAAATACCAAACCTCTAACCCGGCGGCTGTTAACCCTGCACTTAAAGCCATTGCCAGCATATCGCTAGAGTTTCTCGAATCCTGTCCTAGAATTATTGGCCCGATGTGACTAGCATGATTTCGTAAAACTATACCCGCCCAAAAACCCACTTGTAACGCTAAGGGCGCATTCAGTAATTCTCCTACACGTCCCCGAATGCCATCTGTGCCAAACAAAGGATTAGCTGGTAGTGATGCTAAGTTAAGCCCAAAATTGCTATCAAGACTTTTTGCCGATTTATAAGATTCGGATACCGAATTGGCTCGAATTTCGTTTTGAGTCCGAATTAGAAATGAGACCATAAGTTTACACTCCCCACACAATCAAATTGGAAAATATCACTGTACACGTTAATTCAGCAATTGCATCTGAGATAACTGTTTTTCTGTAATATATACTTGTTTTCTCTTTTGACTATGAGTTTACTAGAATTGTTTTCAGTAATTTTACACAAAACAATCCTGATGGGTGGTAAATATTTGATAGGGAAGTATTTTTGTTGATTTATATAAATTTCGATTTAATTCTTTCCGGCGATAGTTATCAGTGACAACATGGCAATTTAATTGCAGGTAAAAAAATTGCGAATATCACCAATAGTAGGCAAGATTGACGGAAAAACTCTAACTAAGCTCAGGATGAGCCAAATTTAATTAAATCCCTAACGTATATCTGCCAATAATACTGAGCCTGGAAAACTTGTAACAAAAATACAAATTCAGCGTACTTAAAAAATTTTAATATAAGTTCTCATCAAATAGTTTTAATGTAACTTTTTAATGGCATTTTTTAGCCATTCGTAACTCAAGACTTCGGCAGTTAACCTTTTAAAGTTGAGAAATTTAGTATGAGCAGCAATTTAGCAACCAAATTACGTCTAGGTACGAAAAAAGCCCATACAATGGCAGAAAATGTAGGTTTTGTCAAGTGCTTTTTAAAAGGAGTTGTAGAGAAAAATTCTTACCGGAAGCTAGTTGCTAACTTTTACTTCATCTACTCCGCAATGGAAGAGGAGATGGAAAAACACCGTCAGCATCCAATTATTGGCAAAATTAACTTTACCCAGCTTAACCGCAAGCATACTCTAGAGCAAGACTTAAGTTACTATTTTGGTGCCAACTGGCGCGAACAAATCAAACTATCGCCAGCGGGTGAAGCTTATGTGCAACGCATCCGCGAAATCTCGCAAACCGAACCGGAATTATTGATTGCCCATTCTTATACTCGCTATTTGGGTGATTTATCTGGAGGACAAATCCTCAAAAACATTGCCGTCACAGCAATGAACCTGTCTGAAGGGCAAGGTACAGCCTTCTATGAGTTTGCAGATATTCCCGACGAGAAGGCATTCAAAGCCAAATACCGTCAGACTTTGGATGAACTACCCATTGATGAAGCCACAGGCGATCGCATTGTGGATGAAGCCAACTCTGCTTTTGGCATGAACATGAAAATGTTCCAGGAATTAGAAGGCAATTTAATCAAAGCCATCGGTGTCATGCTGTTCAACAGCCTCACACGTCGTCGCGCCCGTGGTAGCACCGAACTAGCTACTGCTGAGTAAATTTTGGTCAATCGATTTTTGTAAAAAATACTTGGGGCAACTGCCTTGGGGTCATCTGAAGTTAAACAGGCGATCGCGGGGAAGTTGCCCCTGATGCTGTTTTGGTATCCTGATTTCCCAGATCTGCCGCAATCAGTCAAAATGCAAAGAGATGCAAATTATAATCTCTAGGCAAAACTCTGATTAAACAATGGCTACCAAAATTCCTGTCACAGTAATTACAGGCTTCTTAGGCAGTGGTAAAACCAGCTTAATTCGCCACTTGCTACAAAACAACCAAGGACGACGGATTGCTGTTTTAGTCAACGAATTTGGCGAACTCGGTATAGATGGGGAGTTATTGAAATCCTGTCAGATTTGCCCCGAAGATGGTGATGATACCAGTAACATTTTTGAATTAACCAACGGCTGCTTATGTTGCACCGTACAGGAAGAGTTTTATCCCACCATGCAAGAATTAATCAAGCGTCGGGATAGTATTGACTGCATTTTAATTGAAACTTCTGGGTTGGCTTTACCAAAACCCCTAGTGAAAGCTTTTCGCTGGCAAGAAATTCGCGCCGCCGCTACAGTAGATGCGGTGATTACCGTAGTCGATTGTGCAGCCGTAGCCGAGGGAACATTCGCCAGCGATCCAGAAGCGATCGCAGCACAACGGCAGGCAGATGATAGCCTAGAACATGAAACACCATTGCAAGAACTATTTGCAGACCAACTTGCTTGTGCAGACTTGGTGGTATTGAATAAAACTGATTTAGTAGATGCAGCAACAAAAACGCAAGTAGAGGAATTAATTAAACAAGAGTTACCCAGAGTAGTGAAGATTGTGGAGAGCGATCGCGGTAAACTCGATGCATCTATTTTATTAGGATTTCAAGCCGCAGTTGAAGATAATTTAGATAGTCGCCCCAGTCATCATGATACTGAAGAAGACCACGAACACGACGAAGAAATTACCTCAACTCATGTAGTTTTAGATCGCGCCTTTGACCCCGAAAAACTGCAACAAACATTGCAAACACTGGCGAATCAACAAGAAATTTACCGCATTAAAGGCTTTGTAGCCGTGCCAAATAAACCTATGCGTTTAGTGATGCAAGGTGTAGGCACCCGATTTGATAAATTTTATGATCGTCCTTGGCAACCACAAGAAGCCAGAAAAACTAGCTTAGTTTTCATTGGCCGTGATTTGAAATCTTCAGAAATCGAATTACAACTAGTAGCTTTATAATTTGTTTTTTCTCCCCAAATCTATGACAATTACTCAACTATTTAACATTGCCAACATTTTTGTTGTGCCTTTTTGGTTATTAATGATTTTCCTGCCTAATTGGAAAGTGACACGGCGGGTAATGGAATCATATTTGCCTTTTGTGATATTGGCTGGCGCATATTTGTATTTATTTGTCAGCAGTATTACGCCAGAAAATGCCCAAGCTTTATCTAATCCTCAATTAACAGATATTGCCAGATTTTTTGCAGATGAAACAGCTGCTGCCACAGGTTGGATTCATTTTCTCGTGATGGATTTATTCGTTGGTCGTTGGATATATTGGGAAGGGCAAAAAACAGGTATCTGGACAATTCATTCTATTGCCCTATGCTTGTTTGCTGGCCCTTTAGGTTTACTATCTCACGTTGTCACCTACTGGATTACTAAGGTATTTTTTCCCGGTTCACAAACAAGTGAAGCTGTCGCAGAAGAGGCAGTATCATCAAATTGATGATTATTAATACTCCCTGGTAATTAAGCCTATTTAAGCCCCTTTCCGCGTGGGAGAGGGGTTGGGGAAAGGTTCTTAGTGAGTCCTATTCTCAATCGAGGTTTCCAGAAGCGATCGCCTCTAATTTATCACTATCCAATATCATAATTTTGCCACCCCGACTATAGACGACTACTGACTTTAAACTTTTAATTAACCGCACACATTCTTCGTAAGTAATGCCAATACTCCGAGCCATGCGATAGTAAGATAATTTAATTTTTAAAGTCTTACCTTGGGCGCTAATTTCGGTTCCTGATGTGGTAGCAAAATATTGGATTAATCTAGCCAGGCGTACAATTGCTCTTTCCGAAACTAATCCGTGTACTGTTTCATGTAATTGCTGAATACGAGTGTTAAAAACTATCAACATCCGTAAAGCAATTTCTGGTTGATTTTGAATTGCTTGCAGTAAAGCATCACGTTGGACGGTGAGAATTTCACAATCAAATTCAGCAGTCACGGTTGCAGGTGAAATGCCATTGCCTAAAAGTGCAGGCGCAGCGAAAATTTCCCCAGCACTTAGCCCACGTAAAATGGTTTCTTTCCCTGTGGTGGCTATTTTGGTAACTTGAATTGAGCCACTAACAACAGCATATAACTTTGCTGGTAGGCGATCGCCTTCATGCAGGACAATTTCTCCTTTGCGGTATTTTTGCACATGGGCGTAAGGTTGCAATTTTACCTTGTCTGCTGTTTCTAAACCGGCAAAAACAATAATTTGTGAGAGCTGTTCTAAAGATGGTTGCATCAAAAATCCTACTCCCTACTCCCCACTCCCCAGTCCCTAAGTCTTACAACGCTGGCCGATGTTGAATCCAAGGATTAGCTGCTTCGATTTGCGCTGCGAGACTGATTAACGTGGCTTCGGCGGCGGGTTTGCCTATTAGTTGCACACTTATGGGTAAACCATTGCTATCAAAGCCTACAGGAAGTGCGATCGCAGGTTGTCCAGTAGCATTAGCACCAGGACAAGGTGCCACCCAGCGCATAATGTTAGCGAATGTCTCTTCTGGACTTAAATTGGCCCATTCTCCGACACGGATGGGTGAATGCAGATAAACTGGCAATACCAGCACATCTACGGTATCGAAAAATGCCACAATTTGCCTAGCTACTATTTGCATTTGGGAAATTGCTTGCAAATACTCTCCCACGGAACCTGTACGTGCCAACAAGAAACGATTTACTGGCTGTAATGCTTCCGCCGGAATGCCTGATGCTGCTACTCCAGCTTGCCAAACGACTTGAAATGGTTCTACTAACCCACTGAAATCTGGGCATTTCTCTTCAACTGTATGCCCAAATTGTTCTAATAATTTGACTGTTTGTAATACGCCTTGCTGACAATTAGCGTCAGCTTCTCCCAAGGGAGGAATATTCGTACTAAAGGCAATTCGCAAATTACCGAGTTTTTCTTGAGTAGCAGCGAGAAATGATGGTTCTGGATCGGGTAACCAGTAAGGATCACCTGTAACGTAGCCAGACATAACATCTAATAAAGCCGCCGCATCTGCTACAGTCCGTCCGATGGGCCCATTAGTCGCAATCCCCGCCACGCGATCGCCTACTGGTGCATGAGTAACTCTACCTCTGGAGGGTTTGATTCCCACTAAACCACAGCAAGCCGCAGGCCCCCGCACTGAACCACCACCATCAGAACCTTGAGCGATCGCACATAATCCTGCGGCTACAGCTGCTGCTGCACCACCACTAGAACCGCCTGGGGTGTATTCCAAATTCCAAGGATTTCTGGCTGGGGGGAATCCCATCGGTTCAGAGTAAGGAAAAGAACCAATTTCTGAGGTGGCGGTTTTACCCAGAATAATAAATCCGGCTTGTTTAATTCGGGTGACTACCCCATCGTCATAGTTAGGGATATTTTGCATTAATGCTGGATTGCCGTAGGTACAGGGTACACCTGCTACAGCATTGAGGTCTTTAATGGAAATCGGTACACCAAAAAATGGCGGTAATTCTGAGGTAGTGGAGAGTGTTTCGGTTTTGGCTTTAGCATCTGCGATCGCTAAGTCTGCTGTTACCGTAAAATAACTTCCCAATTGGGGATTCAGCAATTGAATTCGTTCTAAATATAATTCCACCAACTCTAGCGGCGACACTTCCCGATGGCGAATTAGGCGCGCTAACTCTAATGCTGGGGTAAAAGCTAAATCAATTTTATTCATAGGTTAGTTGATGGTGATTGTGTCGGCGACTGAAATTTTTAAACGGCAGTTGTTACTTTATGGAAATTTTCGGGCATTATGAACCTTAGTAGATCCTGAAAATTGTCAATCAATCAGGAAGTTGAGCTTTAATAGGCGAGATTTAAACTTTTACTCAAGTTATCAACTCGCTGCATAGTCATTTTAATTGTTTCACATAAACTTTTGACAAATCCCCACGGGATATTTATGACTGATTTAGACAAAAATCTTCATGAACTGCCAAAACTCGTTTCTAGCCTCAAGCTGAATCTTGGTAATTCTCATGAAATCATGCCACAAGTTGTTTTAGTTAATAATATTCAAGATGAATTACACAATATTCAACAAATTATTGCTCAAGAAATCAAACTTATAAAACTTAAAAATAATTCTGTTGCGACAATTCCACGTCTGGGTACAGTAATCACTTTGTTTTTTCCTAATATTGATTTAGGAGATACAAAGATTAATGCCATGACAAGATATATTACAGCAAAATTTGGCAAGCCAGAAAAAGAAATATCAATTAGTGACTTACAAGCCAAAATTGATGGTTGGATTGAATGGGGTGATTTTATTCAGGTAATTTCCGCAGACATTTTAAGTGATACTCAGTTAGTAAATCAACTAAATGCGGATATTAATTATTTCAGCTTACCTACACAAATTAAAAATATTCACGAAAGCCTCAAAATTAACTTAGCTTTTACCGAGCCTAAAATATTACAACAGCAAATTCAACAAATCAGCAATATTCATCAAGAGATATTACAAGTACAGCAAAGAATAACTCATGTTATCACTACTATTAAAAATAGTCGTAGTTTATTAAATATACTTATAGGTATATCATCTTTTTGTGGTAATTCTGGTTTTACATTAGAATGGTTAGATGATGACCAAGAATTGATTATTTCTAGTGATGGTAAATTTCATGAATTAACAGATATTTTAAATGATTGTGAATTATTACAGCAAGAAATTGATCCTTTAATTATTAAAATTAACGCTTTAACAAAGCAGGCAGAACAATCACTGAACAATGTTGACCAAAAAACTGAGCAAACACCAGTTATTAATCATCAACCAAATAATATAGTACCCAAGATTGCCTCACAAAAAAAATTCCATTCGACTTTTCTCATTGCTTCAAGTTTAGTAATTCTAAGTTTTGGTAGTTGGATGATTAAAAACCAAATATCATATATGCAAAAAACAGTTGAAAGTTCTAATCAAGAAGCAATTGCATCTACCAATTTTAATTCTGCACTCAATCTAGGATTAGAAGCCTCTGCTTTAGTACAAAATCCCCCACTACCCTTGGAAGTTTGGCAGCAGGCAGAAAGCAAATGGCAACAAGCAATAGACTTGTTAGTAAGTATTCCCGAAGGAACATCAGTTTATCCTCCCGCAGCAGATAGATTAGTGCGCTATCGTTTAAACCGGATTGCTATCAATGAAAGAGCATTAAATGAAAAAAAAGCCGGAGAAAAATTAAGAGATGCTCAAAAGTTAGATACAGAAGCTACTTTCTTTGTGAAAAACTCGCCTCAATCTGTTTTAGCTTTACAGCAAGCAAAAAATAAATTGCAAGCAGCCATCAAATTATTAGAAAGTATTCCTCAGAGTACATCTGTGTATCAACAAGCTCAAGAAATTATGCCTATTTATAAAAGTAATTATGCAGCTATTAAGTAAACTAATAATTACTAATTACTGTCCACCTGCAAAATTTGTTCCGCCGTCAAAACTAAACCTGGAAATGCTAACGATTCAATTTTATCGCTACCTCTAAACTGGCTAACTTGATACTCACCTTCAACCAGTTGGTAAACAGAAATAGTGGGTTGCTTAGGGTTACCAATAAATTTCCGCCCCCCTAAAGCTAGGTAGTCCACCACCCAATATTCCGGAATCCCCATTTCTTCGTAGTCGGCTAACTTTTTATAATAATCATCTCGCCAGTTAGTACTTACTACTTCAATCACCAACGGGACAGATACACCTTGAGTAATAGTTGATTGTTTTTCCCATAAAGGTTCATTTTTTAGATTGTCATCATTTAATATCAACACATCAGGTAAATAAGCTGATTCGCTTTCAGGCGCTTTAACCAATGCTTGCTTAGGAATAAAATAAGCAAGATTTAATCGGTCAAATTCTATAGTTAGTTTTCTTGATAAAAACCCTATAACTTTTTCATGTTTTCCTGATGGCTGTGGCATCTCAAAAATTACCCCATCATGTAGTTCATAGCGTTTACCTTCAGGCTTCCACTCCAAAAACTCTGCGTAGGTTACTAGTTTAGGCTTGGGTATGGCTTGAGTCATAAAACTTCATCTAGTGCATTCAATTAATGAACTACTCCCACTAAACTAACAATAGCGGGAGTTTCCCCTTTCATAATTAAACTTTCGTGCGGTCTGTCAAAATTTCGTAACCAGTTTCCGTTACCAAAACTGTATGCTCAAACTGTGCTGATAGTGAATTATCTACAGTTACCGCTGTCCATCGGTCAGATAATATTTTTGTGTGCTTAGAACCTGCATTTAAAATTGGTTCAATTGCTAAAGTCATGCCAGCACGCAGTTTGACATTTGGCATTTCGCGCGTACGAAAGTTGAAAACTGAAGGTTCTTCGTGTAGATTCCGACCAACACCATGTCCGGTAAATTCTTCGACTACACTAAAACCATTAGCTTTCACATGGTCTTCTATTGCCCCTGCGAGGTCAAGTAAGTAAGCACCTGCTTTGACTTGTTCAATCCCTTTAAAAAGAGATTCTTCCGCTACACGAATTAATTTAGCCGCATCTGGGGTCACTTCACCCACGGCAATAGTAATGCAGGAATCACCGTGAAAACCTTGGTAAAAAGCGCCCGTATCTACTTTTAAGACATCCCCAGTCCGAATTACTTTCTTAGGATTTGGGATACCATGTACTACTTCATTATTAATACTGGCACAAATAGAACCTTTAAAGCCGTGATATCCCTTAAAACTTGGTGTAGCATCCATTTCGCGGATACGTTTTTCGGCATAAGCATCCAAGTCAGCCGTGGTCATTCCGGGCTTAACCATCTCAGAAATTTCTTTGAGAACAGTAGCCACAATTTTTGCTGACTGCCGCATAATTTCAATTTCTCGCGGCGATTTAATTTCAATCCCTCGGCGCTGTTTTTTTGCAGGTTTCGGCTGAGTTTTTTGAGCAAGCAAGTTACTGAGAATGTTCATGGGGAATTAATAATTACTGGCACGTTACTGCTATGGCCGCAGTATTTTTTCTTATATTTACGTTAACTTATTTTTGCCCCATCCTTTGTCTATGGGGGACTAGAGGCTAGGGGATAGGAAGTTTTCTTAGTTTGCGATCGCAATTTCACCCTTCATTCCAGCTTCCGTATGACCAGGTATAGAACAGTGTAAGTTGTAATTTCCTTGTTTCATCGGCACAAACACCCATTCTGCTTCTGCACCTGGCTTGAGTTCTAGTTCGTGAATGGCACCTTTGACTTCTACTTTGCCGGCTTCGACTTTTTGTGTCCAGATGCCATCAGCAAAATCTTTGGCGGTGAAATAATGCTTCAATTGGCTGGGATTATTCAGGCGCAGTAAATAGCGTTTACCTGGGACAAATTGCAAATGATCAGGTTCAAACTTGAGTTCGTTGGCAGAATTACCTAAGCTAATTTTAATTTCTGTAGCAGTTTGTTTCAGTACATCTTCTGCTAAATTGGCTGCGATCGCCGGATTAGCAACGATTAAACCCAGGCATAGCAACAAACACAATACAGCAATTTTCCCTAGTAGTTGAATCCTAGTGGCTAAAGAAAGGTATAAATTTTCGGAATTTTTTGTAAATAACGCCTTCATGGTTATCAATAGCCTTAATAAAAATCATGGTGGCAAATTGCCAAAACACCGTCTTACCTATTCACCATTATTCACTCTGTGTGCAACTTATGGCTTTTGATATGGCAATCCGAGTTGGGGAGGTAAAAAAAGATAAAAGTACTAAAAAAATTCAACAGTAGTTTGACATAATTTGGAACATATAAAAATATAGTTAAGTGTAGATTTATGAAAATAAATGATAATCAATGATATTTTTTATTTTATGTAGAGGAATATAAACAAGTTATGGTGTCATATCGCTGCTACACCGTAAAAGAGCCAAAAGATTAGTCTGCATAGCACAAGCGAATTGTCAGAAAATCCTCAAAAATAATTTTGCTTCACCTTAGTACAAGATAAGATTCATACTTAATTGGTTAATTACAGAGGATGATTTGCAATTTTTGTAGGTTGGACATCACCTAAATTAAGTAATCATAAATATTTTTTTTAAAGAGGCATCTTTTCTGATGAGTTCATGTATAATCCTCACTAAATAGAATAAACAGCTATTTACTAATAACTAAGAAACGTGTAAACGTCCTCTAGGAAGTTATTTAAATAAATGCATTTTATTGATGAAAATGTACTAAATTCACCTGGAGTAGAAATTTTGGACTGTAGGGAATTTAAAGGCATTTGCACATAAAGCTTGTCCAGCCTAATTGAACTCCAACTTAATCAAAGTTAGCAGAGTCTCTTTTTCGCTGATGTGTAAAATTTAATGATTTTGAAATCCACTAAGGAGTTTTTTAATGTCTCTTATCAAACGTAGCTTGGCGGAATTTATTGGCACCTTTTGGCTGGTATTAGGCGGATGTGGTAGTGCTGTTTTAGCCGCAGCTTACACAACCGAAAGTGCAAAAATCAGTGTCAATACTTCTTTTCCCTTGGGTATTGGATTAGTGGGTGTATCTTTAGCATTTGGGTTAACTGTACTCACAGGTGCTTATGCACTTGGTCATATTTCTGGCGGTCATTTCAACCCTGCTGTTTCTTTTGGGTTTTGGGCAGGTAAGCGCTTTCCTAGTTCAGACTTACTACCTTACATAGCCTCTCAAGTACTTGGAGCCATTCTCGCTGGAGGCGTTATTTATCTCATTGCTAGCGGACAAGCGGGCTTTACCTTAACAGGCTCTAATCCACTAGCAACCAATGGCTTTGGCGTTCATTCTCCAGGTGGTTACAATCTGTTGGCGTGCTTCATCACCGAAGTGATCATGACTTTCATGTTTTTGCTGATTATTCTCGGTGTCACAGATCGTCGCGCACCCAAAGGATTTGCGCCACTAGCAATTGGTTTGGCACTCACATTGATTCACCTGATTAGCATTCCTGTAACCAATACTTCAGTCAATCCTGCTCGTAGTACTGGAGTTGCTATATTTGCTGGGACACAACTTTTTTCCCAAGTATGGCTATTTTGGGTAGCTCCTATCTTGGGTGCTATTGTGGCAGGATGGTTCTATTTAACAGTCTTTAGTGAAACATCTGTAGAGGCACAACAAAATATCGAAGAGCTAGTTTAGTTACGCTCAAAAACTATCTCGGTTAGTACCACCTTTACTTATTGTCTTTGAGTAACAACTAACCGAGTTTAGCCAAACAGCGAATAAATTCTAAGGGTAAACCATCAGTATCAGCAATGAAAGCGACTTCCCAGATGCGATCGCCTATTTGCTGTTGTGTTGGTTCTAAAAGTATCTTTAAGGGTGGTAAATCTGTCACTGATGCTATCTGTGCTTGTAAACTTGTCAACCAACTAGGCAAGTCTGATGTGATGTCAGTTAAATCAAAAGACAGATGATAGTACCCCACATAATGTTCATCGGCAAAAGCATCCGGGGCTGGTTTTGGTTCAGGAATTTGAATTAATTCAATTCTGCCGCTCAATCCTTCCATCCAGCAAGCCAGGGTATAGCCTGTAGTGAAGCGTTCACACACTGTAAACCCTAACTGTTCATAAAAGGCGATCGCCTGATGAATATTCGCAGTTCTTATAGAAGCATGATGCATAGTTTAGCTGCAATTTTCGGCAATTTAATCAGGCAGTGCATGACGGAGCCAGTTAAGTGAGTGTGTCTCCCGACTAAGCTGGCGTGGGTTTCCCCCATCCACTGCTTTGGGCGTTTTTACCAAGAAGTGGAGAGACAGGGATCAGGAAGAGCAAGCCCTGCCTCGTTCGCGCAGCGTCTCCCAGAGAAGCCGTGGAGCAGAGTGGAACATGGGTATAAAGCCACACCCGTCTAGGGCGCTTTTGCTGGGGCGGAGTAACAAGCTCCGTTTCAGCTTTCTCCCTTGCTCCCCTGCCTCTTTTGATCGAGTGGTGTTCCGTTGTAGCAACTGCCTTTGATCACCGTTAATGGGATTGTCTTTGAACTGTGGAAATACAAAGGACTTGAATTGTCATCACTTGTTAAACCAGCTTTAAGTCAGCATACTCTGCCAACACATCATCAGAGGTTAAAGTATCGCCTTCTGCTTGGGGAGTCCAAAGCACTTCAATTGCTAAAAGTTGTTCACCGGACATACCACCAATTTGCCGTAAGGCTTGACGTAGGTCATCAGCGCTGTTGATTTGGGGAATTTCAAATTTACCCAATGTCGCTGCTAACAGAGTGACAATAATGTATTCTCCAGGGCCTTGACTAATCAGATTAGTGGGATTGTCTATTTCACCAGCCGCAGGTAAAGCATCTTTGCTGAGGGCTGCTTTTAGCTGGTTGTTGACGTTAGACAAAGTTTCTTCGCTAAATTTGCTGCGTTCGGCTAAAGACAAACGATTAAACTGAGATTCAGCTGAATTCAATTTGGCTTGTTGCGTGCCACCACCCGCATATACCCAATATTCTGGATGACGAAGCAAAGCTAGACTAACTTCTTGTAAAACATCGGCTCTGCCTTCTGGAGAGTTAGTGTCAGCAGTTTCCGCTATTTTGTTGAGTTCGGGTTGCAAATCACGGGCTTGGGCTAATAAACCTACTTGCAAACGAGTCACAGACACAGCAGGGTTGCTGCTATAGCCTACTTCTTCTCCTTCGCCATTGTTAACACGACGGAAGGTTTGCATTAGGAAGTTGGCGATCGCAAAGAAAATTAAGATGGAAAATAAGCCACCAAATCCTCCGCCAATACCCCAGAAGGGAATCAAGAACGGAAAGCCAAAGCCACCACCACCGGGATAATATCCACCACCACCACGAGGTGCGTAGGTACGAGGTGTGTAGGTGCGGCTAGAAGGCGCTCTAAAACCGCCACCGCCACCAATGCGACCACCACTACGGGCCGCTAGCGCGCCATCAGCATGACTCAGTGCCAAAGTTAACACTAAGCTGAAGACAAAGAAAATTTTGAAAAGGGGTTTGATGGTTTGTTGTAGTTTTTTACGCATAACACAGGCACTGAAAAAGTGATATTGTTTATGATTGCTGACAAAACTGGTAATACTTTCATGTTTATTGCAATAATGCCAGTCTGTAACAAGTCAGTGAATTTTAATCTTCATCTTTCGCTACATCTTTAATTTAACGTGTCCTATATTGGTTACGCAGCAAGCTTAGGGGGGATTTCTGTTGTAGATAACCGTACCTCAAAACCGATCCTCTAGAAAAAAACTTAGGAATCAATTAACTATTTCTCTAACCTGCATTAGTTTGAATGGGGAAAAATTCACGGATTGAATGCTACAGGCATTGATTTCATTCCTCTCAAGGACGGGTTTTCATGCCATTCAATCTGATTTGTATTGAGCCGGAGACTACCTAAGCGTTTTATAACTGTTTTAATGGAAATTTGCGCCTCAAGCCTGCCAAGAGATGCACCAAGGCAAAAGTGAGTTCCTTTTCCAAATGCCAAGTGAGGATTTTCGGGGCGTGTAATATCTAATTTATCAGGATTTAAGAATTGCTCAGGGTCACGGTTAGCTGCACCAATTACGAGAAATACGCGCTGTCCTTGGCTAATTTTTTTACCCCCGATTTCCAGATCAGTAACTGCTATGCGGGCTTGTCGTTGTACTGGGCTATCGTAGCGCAAAAACTCTTCTACAGCGGTCGTGATCAGTGAAGGTTTATCTTTTAATAATTGCATCTGACTAGGATTTTCCAGTAAAGCAAGTAAGCCATTAGCAATCAAGTTAGTGGTAGTTTCATGCCCCGCAAAGGTTAAGAACACACAATTTGAGATGATTTCTTCGTCATCAAGCGAATTTTCTTTTTCTTGTGCAAAGATGAGGTTACTTATGAGATCATCTTGGGGTTGACAACGACGTTCTTCAAGGATGATTCGGAAGTATTCTTTCATTTCTAGAATACTGTTTTTCGCACTAGTCAAAATTTCTGTGTTCATGCGAAACATCCCGAAAAATCTTGCCAAATCTGATGACCATTTCTTAAACTGTTCTCGGTCTTCGTCATTTGCGCCCAGCATTTGGGCAATTACGATGGCAGGCATTGGGTAAGCTAAGTCATGAAGAATATCTATGTTACCCCGCTCATAGACACCATCGATTAGCTCGTCTACTAGTGCCTGAATTTTCTCTGCCATGCTGCTAATAATACTAGGGGTGAATGCCTTGTTAAACAATCCACGCAGACGTGTGTGTTCTGGAGGATCGCAAAACAGCATCCACTTTGATAAAGTTTCCAGAAGTGGAAATATATTCTGTTGCTCTAATTCTGGTAATTTACTAATGGGCGGACGCTTGGCCGACATTCGTTTGTCTTGCATAGCAGCTGCAACGTCCTGATAGCGCATCAGATACCAACCACCTAAAAAATCACTCCAGTAAACAGGCTCTTCTAATAAAATACGGCGATAAGTAGGATAGGGATTGGCCAGTACTTCTGGAAAAATTAGATTATACTTATCTTCTTCTAGATTAATTGATGATGACATGAGTTAAAGGTAATTCAAGACATAACTCAATAATTTTATAGATGATGGCATTTTTGAGCAAAATCAAGATTTAAGTTATACCAATTTTCTCAAAAGATGTTACATATGCGTAGGTTGGGTAGAACGAAGTAAAAACCAACAATATCATAAGTTTTGGTGTTAAATTGTACTTCCGGTAGACTACCTAATCAAAAGGGGTAGGGGAACAGGCTGCGCCGTGAGCGTCAGCCGTATACCCGGAAAGTGACAGAAGATGGATGGCTGCTAAATTACAAATGGATAGCTCAATGGCTTTATCCTCTGCTTGCCCCTCAACAAAGAGGTGAAATTTTTGCTAACTTTAAAAAAGGGAAAGAACTGGGCAAAAAAATCAATTTTTTTATTAGGTTATCGTTTTGAAAACACTGGAAAGATTCTCTTACTAATTTATGAACCAGTTTATCTTACCGCCAGTGTAAATAAATTGCTGACTAAAAAGTTAGGTATAGATAATCTTAAATTAGGAGTAATAATTCATGGTTACCATTGAAGAAAAAACTGCAAATCAAACGATTGCTAAACTACCACCAAAATCTCGCGTACCTAGAGTAATTCAAACTATTCGCTCAATTTTTACACCAGTCTCGTTTTTAAAAGCAACTCAACAAGAATATGGAGATATTTTTCTCTTTGAATCTAAGCATTTTTCTTCACAAATAGTTTTGAGTAATGTGCAAGCAATTCAGGAACTTTTGACAGCCGACTCTAAACTATTTGAATCAGGTTCAGGAAGCAAAATTATTCAACCGCTTGTGGGAGCTAACTCGTTAATATTGCTCGATGGCGATCGTCACCTACAACAGCGTAAACTATTAATGCCTCCTTTTCACGGTGAAAGGATGCGGGCTTATGGTCAATTAATCTGTGATATTACCAATCAAGTCACTAGTCAATGGACTGTGGGGCAAAGTTTTTTAGCCCGTCCTAATATGCAAGATATTTCCTTGCAAGTGATTTTGCGTGCTGTTTTTGGATTAAAAGAAGGCGAACGTTACCAACAAATCAAGCAAGTTTTAACTGAGATGTTGGATACTTTTAATTCTCCTTTAAGCGCTGTGTTGTTATTTTTTAAGTCATTGCAACGTGATTTAGGCCCTTGGAGTCCTTGGGGGAAGTTTATCCGCCGTAGACAGCAGCTTGATACATTGATCTATCAAGAGATTAATGACCGTCGCCATCAAAGCGAATCACAGGGTGAAGATATTCTCAGCTTATTATTATCTGCACGTGATGAAAATGGTGCAGCTATGACTGATGTGGAGTTACGTGATGAGTTAATGACTATGTTATTTGCTGGTCACGAAACTACAGCTATTGCTTTAGCTTGGGCGTTATATTGGATTCACTATCTGCCTGAAGTGCGGGAAAAATTATTGCAAGAACTCAAATCTATTGATGTTGCGAATGCAGATCCCACAGTAATTACTCAACTACCATACTTGAATGCTGTTTGCTCAGAAACGCTCCGAATTTATCCAGTTGCTTTCTTTAGTTTGCCGCGCATTCTTAAAGAGCCTATGCAATTCATGGGTTACGATTTACCCAAAGGGATGATGCTTTCTGTCAGTATTTATCTAACTCACCATCGCCCAGATGTTTATCCAGAACCTGAGCAGTTTAAGCCAGAACGTTTTTTAGAACGGCAGTTTTCTCCTTATGAATTTTTACCCTTTGGTGGGGGAAACCGTCGCTGTATTGGTGCAGCATTTGCTTTATTTGAAATGAAATTAGTTTTAACAAATATCCTCTCACATTACTCATTAGAGTTAATGGATAAAGCGCCTTTAAAACCTGTGCGTCGTGGCATAGTATTTGCACCCAATGGCGGCGTGCATTTGATGGTAAAAGATAAATACGGGACTGGAAAATAACTCCCAATCCCGATAAAAAAGCGGGCTAACCGCTAATGATGTGGTTAACCCGTTCAGCTTTGGGAACGCGCTGAGAAATTTTTATTGCAATACCAACTTGACATTGGCGTTTTGCAGACCGCGCTGTTTTACTTCAGCCAAAGTCTTGTTAACGGCATATTTTTGGTTGATGGAGTTGATCAACTCGGTTTGGTTGTGCTTTTTAGCAACACCCCATAGGTCAGCGATTAGGTCAAAGGAACCATCGCTGTTGCGAGACCAACCTAGATCATATTCGCCTTCTAAAACAGCTACGATGTCGGAGCGTACACGCTGACCGTTATAACCACGAACATCAGCTTCAGTCTTTACGCTGATACCAAGGTCGCGCAAAGAAGATTTGAGGATTTCGGCATCGGTGATTTTGGTACGCAGAGTGCTAAAGTGAGACATTTGGGTTTCCTCCAGTGAGAAGATTGAGAAAAAGACAACGGTTTGTTTTTGGGAAGCCGCGCTTATTGAGATGCGGCTGTTTTTCGTAACTGCTAGCTTTTGGGGCTAGCCTTTGCCCCTGGGTTAGTAGGGGAAAGCTTTTAAAACTCCATGCGCTGATATTCGGCAACGGAGGATGCGGCTGGTCGTGCGCGCTGTCTGGCCCAGTCCCTCAGGGCTGTTACCTGTTCTTGCATGGTACGAGACAGTGGCAATGTTGCTTTTAGAGCCGCAATAATATCTAATTGGGTGAACTCGCGGTCTTGGGCAAAAGCTTCATACATGGCTGCCACAAGTGCTTGTTCAATTTCTGCCCCAGAAAAGCCGTCAGACATCTTGGCGAGTTGCTCAAGGTCAAACCTGGAGATGTCTTCACGACGCTTGGCAAGGTGGATTTTATAAATATCCTGCCGTTCTTCTGGTGTGGGCAAATCCACAAAGAAAATTTCGTCAAAGCGTCCTTTCCTTAAAAATTCTCCAGGTAGGCGTTCCACTCGGTTAGCGGTTGCCATGACGAATACTGGAGATTTTTTGTCTTGCATCCACGTCAGGAAAGAACCAAAGATTCTACTTGATGTACCACCATCAGAATCAGATGAACCTGAGCTACCTGCAAAGGATTTATCTAACTCGTCTATGAACAGAATCGCTGGAGAGATGGATTCTGCTGTTTTTAGGGCGTTACGTAGATTGGCTTCACTTCGTCCCACCATTGAGCCGTCGTAAACTCGACCCATATCTAAGCGTAACAATGGTAAACCCCATAGTCGGGATGTAGTCTTGGCAATTAGCGACTTACCACAACCGGGAACTCCGAGAATCAGCATTCCTTTGGGCTGGGGTAAACCATACTCTCTTGCTCTTTCTGTAAAAGCATTAGAGCGCTGTTTAAGCCATTTTTTCAGTTCTTCTAAGCCACCTACAGCATCAATGGTTGCATCTTCTTCAATGTATTCTAAGATCCCATTGCGCCGAATTAGCTGCTTTTTCTCAGATAGAACTATATCAACTTCATCTTCTGTCAGGCGTCCCGTGGTTACTTGCGCCTTGCGGTATACTTTCTCAGCTTCATCTTTAGTTAGACCTAAAGCTGCTCTGAGAAGCTTTTCTCGCGCCTCGGTGGTTAATCGCCGTCCACGACTTTGCTCTAGATGATGAGTCAACACTTTGTTCAACTCAGCCATATCTGGTAATCTAAAGTCGAGTACAACAACTTCCTTTTCTAGTTCGATGGGAACTTGCTGCATGGGTGACATCAATATGATGTTCTTTTGCATTCCCTTGAAGCTAGCGATCGCATCACGTAACGATCTTGTTGTCGCAGGCGCATCAATAAACGGATGTAAATCTTTAAGAATAAATATACCAGGTTCTCTCTGCCGGATAATCCACTCAATGGCTGCCTCTGGAGAAACAGTATTGTGTTGTGTGACGTTCCGGGGTTGCCCATATTCCACGATGCCGTGAGTTACTGTCCAGACGTAGACGCGGCGTTGGGGCTTTAATAATTGGGCGATTGTGGAAATTGCCTGCTCCGCCCGCTCTTCCTCGGAGGTCACAAGGTAGATTAGAGGATATTGAGCTTGAATTAGAATATTGAGCTCTTCTTTCATACAATCGACCTACTTGAGACCTTATACAGTAAAGACATCGTTTGTTGGTTGCGACAACCGAATTATGAACTGTTTATTCATAATTCTTACCTAGCAAGGAACTAACTCCTCTTCACCCTTAGGATGAGTTTCTTCTTTTTCCATTTCGTCAATGGACAGAGGCTCTTGAGTAGTTACTCCTGGTTGATTACCCATAGCAATCAATTCTCCATCCCGCAAGACTAATGAACTCTCGCAATTTGGACAGGAATAAACTCGGTGAGTTCTTCCATATACAGAAGCTTCAAGTTCCTCCACTAATTCTGAGTTAGCTAGGTAGAAGACTAGGGCACGTTCGGCAAGTTCTGACATCGGTTCGGAATCAACAGCTGAACGAATCTTCAGTCTTTTGTGAACTTCTGGTGACAAATACAAAGTAACCTTTTGCTTAGCTTGCATATAACTCTTTAACGGCCTTACCCGGGTATGTATATTACGTTATCGGTTGCTTTCTCTGTTGTCAAGACGTTAAAACGTTTTGACGCTAATTTTGTTACATTTGTTTATATTCGGTTGGTAGTTGTTTAGTGACATGGTTCCCTAACTGAGTTACTTATGAAACAGTTTTTGGTTTGACCTCATTGAATTAAGCAATAGTAAACTCCCGCCACTTTATCCATATAAATGTATTTGATATAGTACTTATAAGAAATCAGTGACTTCAACAAAAATCTCATTATGTCTACTACTACAGTAAAAATATGTAGGCATCAACAAAAAAATTATACTAAAATTGCCAACATTGGCGGAGCAGTTATCTTGCTCTTAAGTTTGTGGAGTTGCACTGCCACAAAGTTTCAGAATGCTCCTGTGACATGGAATACTTATAAAAATTCCCGTTATGGCTTTGAATTTCCATACCCTAGTAATTGGAATACTTTGCCTGCACCAGGAAATTATGATGGCATTGCCTTGGTGTCACCGCAAAACGAAGCCGTAGAAATTCGCTCATGGGCAGTTAATTTACTACCTGAATCCATAACCACCGAAAAAAACAGCAAAACCACGATAACTCCTAACTTTCAAACAGCCCAGGGTATATCTGGAGTGCTACTGGTGGAAATTGATCAAGGAATCAGCTTGATGAAACTGAGTTTAATTCAGGATGAAGTCGAATATTACTGGCAAGGACGCAGCCAGAACCAAGAATTTCCCAGTTACTATCCTTTGTTCTACTACATTGCCCAGCAGTACCGGATTGGAGAGTGATCTGTTTGGTTAATCGCATCTTTAAACTCAAAAATTCGATATCTTCTCCAGAATGATGATGAACAGGGTACAGAAACCTGATAGATTTAGCTATCAGCGAGTAAAAACTGGTGAAGATGAAAGTCCTGGTTATTGGTGGCGATGGATATTGCGGTTGGGCAACTGCACTTTACCTTTCCAATCGAGGTTATGACGTTGGAATTTTAGATAGTTTGGTGCGGCGGCACTGGGATAATGAATTGGGTCTCGATACTCTCACTCCCATCGCACCAATTCAGCAACGCCTCCAGCGCTGGCAAGATTTGACAGGTAAATCCATTGACCTATTTATTGGCGATATCACTAATTACGAATTTCTCAAGAAAGTTTTACACCAATTTGAACCAAATGCCCTAGTACATTTTGGTGAACAGCGATCAGCGCCCTTTTCGATGATTGACCGTGAACATGCTGTTCTTACCCAGGTCAATAACGTAGTAGGGACGCTGAACTTACTGTATGCGATGCGAGAAGATTTCCCAGATTGCCATTTGGTGAAGTTGGGAACGATGGGTGAATACGGCACACCCAACATCGATATTGAGGAAGGTTACATCACAATTGAACACAATGGGCGCAAAGATACTTTGCCGTATCCCAAGCAGCCTGGTTCAATGTACCATCTCAGCAAAGTCCATGATAGCCACAATATCAACTTTGCTTGCCGTATTTGGGGATTGCGCGCTACCGACCTCAATCAAGGGATAGTTTATGGTGTCTTGACCGAAGAAACGGGCATGGACGAACTATTAATTAATCGCCTTGATTACGATGGGGTATTTGGTACAGCACTTAACCGCTTCTGTATTCAAGCTGCGATCGCCCACCCCCTAACCGTCTATGGTAAAGGTGGACAAACGCGCGGATTATTGGATATTCGGGATACAGTGCGATGTATTGAACTAGCGATCGCTAACCCAGCCGAACCTGGAGAATTCCGGGTATTTAACCAATTTACTGAACTATTCAGCGTTGGTGATTTGGCATTAATGGTGAAAAAAGCCGGGAATGCCTTGGGATTGAATGTGGAAATCAATCACCTGGATAACCCCAGAGTTGAAAAAGAAGAACACTACTTCAATGCTAAAAATACCAAACTGCTGGATCTAGGTTTAGAGCCTCACTATCTCTCTGATTCGTTGCTTGACTCTTTGTTAAACTTTGCCGTCAAGTATCAACAACGAGTTGATCATAAGCAAATTCTACCCAAAGTCTCTTGGCACAGAAATTAGGGTAACGCCTTATATCTGCTGGTTGTCATGTCTTAGCACAATATGACAACCAGTTAATTATTGTTGATACAGATGTAACTTAGGAAACATAGTTAAAAGAAGAATTTTTGAATTACGGATGACTCTGTGTTTGATTTCCGCAAGCCGCACACTCGTGACTTCTAGTCATGGGAGGTTCAAACCACAATGCAAACAAAGCTGGGATTATTTGCTTGTATAGTTTTTTATGAGAATTGCCCTATTCAGTGAAACCTTTCTACCCAAGGTTGACGGTATTGTCACGCGCCTACGCCATACTGTTGACCATCTACAGCGCAATGGTGACCAAGTACTAGTGATTGCCCCTGATGGTGGTATTACTGAACACAAAGGAGCCAAAGTTTACGGCGTTACTGGTTTTCCCCTGCCATTGTATCCAGAGTTAAAAATGGCACTGCCCCGCCCAGCTATTGGTTATGCCCTAGAAGAATTTCAGCCAGATATCATTCATGTTGTCAATCCGGCTGTTTTAGGGTTGGCAGGAATTTTTTACAGCAAAATGCTGAAAATTCCTTTAGTAGCCTCTTATCATACACATTTACCCCAATATCTCCAGCATTACGGTTTGGGAATGTTAGAAGGGTTTCTTTGGGAATTAATTAAAAATGCCCATAATCAAGCATCATTGAATCTGTGTACCTCCACAGCCATGATGGAAGAATTGACAACACATGGTATTGAACGGGTACAAGTGTGGCAACGCGGTGTAGATACAGAATTATTTCACCCAGATTTAGCTAGTCCAAAAATGCGATCGCGGCTCACACAAAATCATCCTGAAAGCCCCTTGCTGCTTTATGTTGGTCGTCTTTCTGCCGAAAAAGAAATTGAGCGCATCAAACCCATATTAGAGGCAATTCCCGACGCACGATTGGCATTAGTAGGTGATGGCCCTCATCGCCAGGAATTAGAAAAGCATTTTGCCGGGACTCACACTCATTTTGTCGGATATCTCATGGGGCAAGAATTAGGTTCTGCCTTTGCTAGTGCTGATGCCTTTATTTTTCCTTCTCGGACAGAAACATTAGGCTTGGTGCTGCTAGAAGCAATGGCCGCAGGCTGTCCAGTAGTAGCAGCCCGTTCTGGAGGCATTCCTGATATTGTCACAGATGGCATCAATGGATATCTTTTTGACCCTACAGCAGATATTCAAGATGCCATTACTGCTACTGTTCGTCTCTTAGAAAACCAACAAGAAAGAGAAAATATCCGTCAAAACGCCCGCAAAGAAGCAGAAAGCTGGGGATGGTCAGCGGCTACATGCCAGCTGCAAGATTATTATCAAAAGGTGGTGTTTTCAGAACAACTGACAAAAGTAGCTTAAATGGGTGTCGTAATTATATAGGACTTACGCATTCGCCACGAAAACCAAGGCTTTGAGATTGCCTCCCTACGGTTGCAATGACGGAAATACGTTAGTTTTACGTAAGTCCTGTTATATTGTGTTGACTATAACCCGGTTTCTTGAAGAAATCGGGTTTCTCATATGAATTATGATTGCTACATATCAAGATGAAAATAAAATTTTAAATTTATCATCCCCATGACTCCTTCCAATCCTGGTAGCGTCTTGGCTACATTAACTGAATTAACTCAAGTTAATCGTATTCATTCTTTATTAGGTCGTGTAAAAGACCTCCCAGTTAACGAATTTATTTGTTTACTTGACTTCATCACCGCTGAATTTCAACAGTTTCTGCGAGCAATTGAGTTAATCAATAACGAAGCTCTAGAAACTATGTTAGAAAAGGTGCTAGAAGCCATCACAGTTAAAATTGGTCAAATTCTCCAAGCGGAAAATTCAGCTATTTTTTTAGTTGACTATGATAAAGGTCAATTGTGGTCAAAAGTTCCTCAAAATAATACGCAAAAATTTTTAGAAGTTCGTATTCCCATTAATGTCGGCATTCCAGGTCATGTAGTCAGCACAGGTGAATATTTAAATATATCTGACACTGTTACTCACCCTTTGTTTAGCCCAGAATTAGAAAAACAAATGGGCTACCAAATCCGAAATATGTTATGTATGCCTGTGGTTAGTAGCAAAAATCAAACTGTTGCAGTAGTACAACTAGCGAATAAAACTGGTGATATTCCGTTTAATCACGAAGATGAGGAGCGTTTTCGAGACTTTGCTGCTTCTATTGGGATTATTCTAGAAAGTTGTCAGTCTTTTTATGTAGCAGCTCGTAATCAACGCGGTGCAACGGCTCTTTTACGGGCAACGCAAACACTAGGGCAAAGTTTAGATTTAGAAGCAACTTTGCAGATGGTGATGGAACAAGCCCGGATTTTAATGCAAGCTGACCGTAGCACGTTATTTTTGTACCGTAAAGAAATGGGCCAACTCTGGACAAAAGTAGCAGCAGCAGCAGATGGGACAAACTTCATAGAAATTCAGATCCCAGCTAATCGTGGTATTGCTGGTTTTGTCGCTTCTACAGGTGAAGCACTGAATATTCCTGATGCTTATAAAGATCCTCGTTTTGACCCCAGTATAGATAGAAAAACAGGGTATGTAACTCACAATATTTTATGTTTACCAGTATTTAATTCTGCCAATGAATTAATTGGTGTTACACAATTAATTAATAAGCAAAAAGGTAGTTTTACTGCCTCTGATGAAGAGTTTATGCGGGCTTTTAATATTCAAGCCGGAATTGCTTTAGAAAATGCG
Source organism: Nostoc sp. CCY0012 (assembly GCF_963920855.1). Classification (NCBI taxonomy): domain Bacteria; kingdom Bacillati; phylum Cyanobacteriota; class Cyanophyceae; order Nostocales; family Nostocaceae; genus Nostoc; species Nostoc sp. CCY0012. Next base: position 59,437 of record NZ_CAWUDM010000031.1, read on the forward strand.
CGATTATTTGAAAATGTATTATTAGAAAAGCAATATCAAAAAGACATTTTGCAAAGTCTCTCTGATGCTGTAATTTCTACAGATATGGCTGGTCAAATTGTGACAATTAATGATGCGGCTTTAGTGTTGCTAGGTTGTCCCTTAAATAAGGCTAACACCAAAAATAATCAGCTTTTGTGGGAACACAATTTAATCGGTCGCTTGGTTTGGGAAGTTGTACCGATTGAAAATTTACAAATACGTTTAGAAGACAGTTTAAAAACCGCTGCTAAACATTATGTCCCAGAACAAAATTTGATCGTGGGTTTGTACCCATTACTTAATTCTTCTCAAGACTCAGGAGTGAGTAATCAACAATTAATTTTAGCAGTACGCGATCGCACTAACCCTGATGTGTTCATTCCCTGGAATCAACCCCTAACGCCCCAGCCTAATTGTCTAACCTCTAGCCAGGTGGAAATCTTAGAACGGAGCATTAATTTGACCGTGAATCCGCTGACGAACCCAGAAGGCGGAGTCCGGGGTGGTTTGGTGGTTTTAGAAGATATTAGTCAAGAAAAGCGCATGAAAAGCACCATGTATCGCTACCTCACACCTCATGTTGCCGAGCAAGTAATGGCATTAGGGGAAGATGCTTTAATGGTGGGTGAGCGCAAAGAAGTCACTATTTTATTTTCAGATATCCGGGGCTACACCACACTGACAGAAAATCTGGGCGCATCTGAGGTGGTATCGCTGCTGAATCAGTATTTTGAGACAATGGTAGAGGCAGTATTTAACTACGAAGGCACTCTAGATAAATTTATTGGAGATGCTTTAATGGCGGTGTTTGGTGCGCCACTACCTTTGACAGAAAATCATGCCTGGAGGGCGGTGCAGTCAGCATTGGATATGCGCCAACGTTTAGATGAATTTAATCAACGGCGGATTATCCAAGCGCAGCCTCAAATCCGTATAGGTATTGGCATTAGTTCAGGAGAAGTAGTTTCCGGGAATATTGGCTCCCATAAACGCATGGATTACACCGTAATTGGGGACGGGGTAAATTTAAGCTCACGTTTGGAAGGAGTCACCAAGGAATATGGCTGCGATATTATTTTGAGTGAATTTACTTACCAATTATGCAGCGATCGCATCTGGGCGCGCCAGTTAGATAAAATTCGCGTCAAAGGTAAACACCAAGCAGTTAACATCTATGAATTAATCGGCGATCGCACTACTGATTTAGATGCCAATACCCAAGAATTTTTATGGCATTACCAAGTTGGGCGTAGTGCTTATTTAGACCGGAATTTTTCCCAGGCGATCGCTTGTTTTACGGCTGCTCAATATATTCGACCCACAGACCAAGCTGTTAATGTCCACCTAGAACGTGCTTATAACTACCAAAAGACACCACCTCTAGAGTCTTGGGATGGTGTCTGGGATTTGATGGCAAAATAGATAGTTTGTTTCAGTCTTGAGCCTCATCTCCGTCACTTTGAAAGGGATTTTCACCAATTTGTAGTTGTTTTTTAGTTCTTTTCAAGTTTTTCCACAAAACTTTAATTTGTTCGTAAGCGTCATCCGGCGATAACTTGCCACCTGTTTCTAAATTACAGATGTAACTCACTCGTTGAGCAAATTCCTGTAAATTTGCATTGAAAACCACATTTTCCGGCTTTACTTGACCATAGTAACGTCCACGCGGATATAAAAAATTATCTTTGTTCACTAAATTTTTCTCCATTTGTTTAATATCCTTCCCGTTTTAATATATGAAGTTGAATTATTAACCACCCTTAACGTTAAATTTGCGAAATTGGCTGCAAATGTAGGAGTAGTTACCTTAACAATCTTTAATGATAGGGGTGATCCAAAAGTTAGTTAAAGGTGCCAATTTGAGATTTTGGATTGGTTTTGTCAGTGAAAGTCAGGCCACTATGGCTGCTCTAAAATCTAAAATCATCCATCTAAAATGCCTGCTACCTTGAGTATGCTACGCTCAAGCACATTTAACCCATACTAGATAGCTCTTGCCAATTTATTTCATCAAATGGTAGTCTGTTTTTTTACAATTGCCAACAAATTTTATAAAAAACGAAATGCTAGCTGTAATAAATGTATCAAAATTTACTAATTATAACGTAATAATACTTTCTTTGTTTACCATATTATGATTATTTTGAGGCGAAACGTTTATATCTAAGTATTAAAAACTACATGAAAAATACCATATTTTAAAGGTGACTGTCACCCATCGAAGGTTAGATGTTAAGTAATTTTTTTGCCACCATTTTTAATAGCCGATTCATGAGCAATGGCTAATCTGGAATAACTAAAGATAAAATAGTTAAGCTCGAAAGGGCAAAAGCTACCCCCTCGCCCACAACGTTACCTCTTATCATGTCTGTTAATTCCAAGCTCTACGAAGGCAAAGCGAAAATTCTTTATGCAACGGATGATCCAGAAGTCTTGCTAGCTGATTTTAAAGATGATGCCACAGCTTTTAATGCCCAAAAGCGTGGCAGTATTATCGGTAAAGGAAAAATTAATTGTAGCATTTCTAGCCAATTGTTTCAGCAATTAGAACTACGGGGGATAAAAACTCATTTTATTGATTCTCCAGCACCACATCAAATGCGGGTAAGGGCTGTGAAGATTTTTCCCTTAGAAGTAGTGGTGAGAAACATTGCTGCCGGTAGTTTATCTCAGCAAACAAAATTACCGGTGGGTACACTGCTGAAACAACCTTTAGTAGAGTTCTATTATAAAAATGACGAATTAGGAGATCCACTATTAACACGCGATCGCCTATTGTTATTAGAACTGGCAACACCGGAACAAGTAGATACAATTACCAATCTAGCATTGCAAGTCAACCAGTTTCTCCAAGACTTTTGGCAGCAGTGCGGCATCACGCTAGTAGACTTCAAACTAGAATTTGGTTTGGACTCACAACAGCAGTTGCTCTTGGCCGATGAAATTAGCCCCGACACCTGCCGTTTGTGGAACACAGCCGAAGCAGATCCTAACCTGCGGGTAATGGATAAAGACCGCTTCCGCCGGGACTTGGGAAATGTAGAAGATGCTTACCAGGAGGTTTTACAACGAGTATTACAAGCAGTAGCCAGCAAAAATTAAATCTATGGAAACCATTACGTAAATATGGCAAGTTTTTAATTCTTGCCTGGTGACATATAACTTAAAAAGGCAGCAGCAAACAACGCAATTTTTGCCTTGACTTTTTGCATGAGAGCATAATTGCCTAGAAATGGTGTGTGGACGTGAAGAGGAATTTAAATAGAATGCGTTTATCTCCCGTATGGGTAGCAGCTGTAGCAATTGCAGCGCCATTAGGCGGCACGCTCAGTGCAAATGCCCAAACTAATCATAGTTTAGAACAGACAGCCGAAATTTTCACCCCCGCGATTAATCAGCAGTCGGCAAAGGATGCCAATCAAGAACTAACCAGTGAAAATGTAGCATCTGACTCTACATCTACAGACTTTGTAGTCATTAAAGAACCTCCGGCTTCTGTAATTGCAGTTTTTCCGGCTAATGCAGCCGAGAAGACCCAAGAAGTGATATTGCCTACTGTGACAACCCCAACAGTGGTGCCAGATGTAAGTCCAGAACTGACAAGTGAAAGTCTCAAGCAACCTGTATCTTCTGAAGTCGCGGCTTTCCCTGCTAATGCAGCCGAGAAGCAGCCATCAGAGGTGATATTACCCACCTTGACAACACCAGTAATTGCCCCAACCTCAAAAACGACCCCTAACTTTTTTACCCAACAGCCAGAGTCGGTTCCCGGTATTACACCCCTCCCAACCCAGCAACAGGTACCGGCTACAACACCTGGCACAACTCCAGGTCAACAGCCAGAATCGGTTCCCGATGTTACACCTCCCCCAACCCAGCAACAGATACCAGCTACAACACCTAGCACAACTCCAGGTCAACAGCCAGAGTCGGTTCCCGGTGTTACACCCCCCTCAACCCAGCAACAGGTACCGGGTACAACTCCAGGTCAGCAGTTAGATACTCCCAACGGCGCTTCAGATGATACGGAACCACGGGTGCTGGTGTCAGAAGTATTAGTCAGACCAGAGACAGGGCAACTAACACCGGAATTGGAAACTCAAGTTTACAACGTAATTCGTACCCAACCAGGCCGCGTCACCACCCGCACCCAATTACAACAAGATATTAATGCCATCTTTGGCACTGGCTTCTTTGCTAATGTTCAGGCAGTACCTGAAGATACACCTCTGGGTGTAAGGGTGAGTTTTATCGTCCAACCCAACCCAGTGCTGACAAGGGTAGAAATACAAGCAAATCCTGGCACTGATGTGGCATCTGTACTGGCTCCTAACACTGTAGATGAAGTTTTCCAGGCGCAATATGGCAGAATCCTCAACCTGCGGGAATTGCAAGAAGGCATCAAACAGTTAACCCAGCGATATCAAGATCAAGGTTACGTCCTCGCAAACGTTATTGGTTCACCACAAGTTTCAGAAACCGGCGTTGTTACCCTGCAAGTAGCTGAAGGCGTAGTAGAGAATGTGAGAGTGCGGTTTCGTGACAGAGAAGGTCAAGAAACAGACGAAACAGGAGAACCAATTCGGGGTCGGACACAGGAATATATCATTACCCGAGAATTGCAGTTACAGCCAGGACAAGTATTTAACCGCGATGTAGTGCAAACAGACCTACAACGGGTATTTGGATTGGGGATATTTGAAGATGTGAATGTCTCCCTTGACCCTGGTAGTGACCCTAGTCAGGTAGATGTAGTGGTGAATGTAGCTGAACGCAGTACAGGTTCTATTGCTGCTGGGGCTGGTATTAGTTCTGCCAGTGGCTTATTTGGTACTGTCAGTTATCAACAGCAAAACTTGGCAGGAAGGAACCAACGACTGGGAGCAGAAGTACAAGTAGGACAAAGAGAACTGCTGTTTGACCTCCGATTTACCGACCCTTGGATCGCAGGTGACCCCTACCGCACCTCTTACACAACTAATTTGTTTCGCCGCAGTTCCATTTCCTTAATTTTTGATGGACAAGATGGTGATATTAGGACATTTCAAGTGGGAGACACAGATGGTGGAGGTGAAGGCGATCGCCCCCGTGTTCTCCGTCTAGGCGGTGGTGTCACTTTTACTCGTCCTTTGTCTCCCAATCCCTACGAAAGATCAGAATGGACGGCTTCAGCCGGGTTGCAATATCAGCGCATTTCCACTCGTGATGCCGATGGCAACGTCAGACCAGAAGGGATTGTTCTTCGTGATGGACAAACAGTCGGCGAACCCGTTCCACTCAGCTTCTCTGGCCAAGGTGAAGACGATTTGTTGCTAGTACAACTAGGCGCACAACGCGACCTCCGCAATAACCCCTTGCAACCCACAACAGGTTCCTTCCTGCGCTTTGGCGTTGATCAATCTGTACCAGTGGGATTAGGTAGTATTTTTCTCACGCGACTCCGTGGTAGCTATAGCCAATACGTACCTGTCAACTTGACTAACTTCGCCCCAGGCGCACAAACTTTAGCTTTTAACCTGCAAGGCGGCACAGTTCTGGGTGATTTGCCTCCTTATGAAGCTTTTACCATTGGTGGTAGTAACTCTGTGCGGGGCTATGAAGAAGGCGCACTAACTAGTGGACGCAGTTATGTCCAAGCATCAGTTGAGTATCGCTTCCCAGTTTTCTCCGTAGTCAGCGGTGCATTGTTCTTTGATGTCGGTAGTGATTTGGGAACCACAACTAGACCAGCTGAAGTATTGAACAAAAATGGTACAGGCTACGGCTATGGACTAGGTGTACGTGTGCAATCCCCACTAGGCCCCATTCGCATTGACTATGGTATCAATGACGATGGTGATAGCCGCATCAATTTTGGTATTGGTGAAAGATTCTAAGTGGTCATTTGGCGAGGGACAAGGGGACAAGGGGACAAGGGGACAAGAGGACAAGAGGACAAGGAGACAAGGAGACAAGGGGACAAGAACACAAAACTACCTTTATCTCCCCATCTCCCACTCCCCCCATTTCCCACTCCCCCCATCTCCCACTC
>NZ_CAWUDM010000032.1:0-62090 GCF_963920855.1 Nostoc sp. CCY0012
CCCCTGCACCCTGCCCCCCTGCCTCTTCTCCCCCCTGCCTCTTTTGATCAAAATGACTAAAAACTGTTACAGTCTATAACGCGATCGCAATATGATGGGGTTAGCGGTGTTAGGATGCCGTAAAAACCGTTGAGAGACTACTTTTTTATGGCAGAAAAACTTTCTGGACAAACCCCGCTTTTTGGTGGTAGTACAGGTGGCTTGCTGAAAAAAGCAGAAGAAGAAGAAAAGTACGCTATCACTTGGACTAGCCCGAAAGAGCAAGTTTTTGAAATGCCTACAGGTGGCGCTGCTACTATGCGGAAAGGCGAAAACCTGCTATACCTATCTCGTAAAGAGTATGGCATCGCTTTGGGCGGTCAACTCCGGAAATTCAAAATCACAGATTACAAAATTTACCGGATTCTACCCTCTGGAGAAACCACTTTCATTCACCCGGCTGATGGTGTCTTCCCAGAAAAAGTTAACGCAGGCCGCGAAAAAGTCCGTTATGTACCACGCAGCATTGGGGAAAACCCCAGTCCCGCACAACTCAAGTTCAGTGGTAAAGCTACTCACGATGCTTAGAGTTTAGGTAGTGAGAGTAGGGAGTAGGGAGTAGGGAGTAGGTGAGACCAGCGCGGTCTTGGGGGTTTCCCCCATGAGCGACTGGCGAACCCGAAGGGGAGTAGGGAGTAGGAAACAACAGGACAAGGGCATAAGAATTAAAATACTTCTGTGTCCCTCTATCCTCTCCAGCTTCCCATTCCCAGATCCTCCTCCTCATCCCCACTCCCCATTGCCCATTCCCTATTCCCTAATTAATGATGTTCCCTGATTTTTCTGATTTTTCTCAACTAGCGTTACAAGGCAATTTCGTTCCGGTGTATCAAGAATGGGTAGCTGACCTAGATACGCCAGTTTCTGCTTGGTATAAGGTTTGCGCGGGTCAACCCTACAGCTTTTTGTTGGAATCAGTGGAAGGTGGGGAAAAACTCGGACGTTATAGTTTGCTGGGTTGTGATCCACTATGGATTTTGGAAGCAAGGGGTGAACTGACAACCCAAACACATCGTGATGGTTCGCAAGTGGTGTTTGCAGGTGACCCTTTTACAGCCTTAGCTGATTGTGTGGCACCTTATAAGCCAGTGAATTTACCACAACTACCGCCAGGAATTGGGGGACTGTTTGGTTTTTGGGGCTATGAATTAATTCGCTGGATAGAACCACGTGTGCCTATTCATCCACAAGATGAGCGTAATATCCCCGACGGATTGTGGATGCAGGTAGACCACCTGTTGATTTTTGACCAGGTAAAGCGCAAAATTTGGGCGATCGCCTATGCTGATTTACGTGATCCAGAAGTAGATTTGCAAGCAGCTTATGACCAAGCGTGCGATCGCGTGACGCAAATGTTGTGTAAATTATCTTTACCGCTATCACCACAAAAAACTATCTTAGATTGGACTCCTCCAGGTAGCACAAATTTAGGAGGAGTAGAGGACTACACCAGTAATTTCACTCGCCCGGAATTTTGCGCTAGTGTCGAAAAGGCCAAAGAATACATCAAAGCTGGTGATGTCTTCCAAGTGGTAATTTCCCAGCAACTCTCCACAGAATACACAGGTGATCCCTTTGCCCTTTATCGCTCCCTGCGTCAGATAAATCCTTCGCCTTACATGGCTTTCTTTAACTTTCAGGATTGGCAAATCATTGGTTCTAGTCCGGAAGTCATGGTTAAAGCCGAACGCGATCCAGATAATGGGATCATCGCCACAGTGCGCCCCATTGCGGGGACACGTCCTAGAGGTAAAACCACCAAGGAAGATGCAGCCTTTGCTGAGGATTTATTGCAAGATCCCAAAGAAACTGCCGAACATGTGATGTTGGTTGATTTAGGACGTAACGATTTAGGGCGGGTTTGTCAAAGCGGTAGCGTCAAAGTCGATGAATTAATGGTGATTGAACGCTATTCCCATGTGATGCACATTGTTAGTAATGTGGTGGGTAAATTAGCACCCGATAAAACCGCCTGGGATTTACTCAAAGCTTGCTTTCCGGCGGGTACAGTTAGCGGCGCACCCAAAATTCGGGCCATGGAAATTATCCACGAATTAGAACCGAGTCGCCGGGGTGTTTATTCTGGTGTTTATGGTTATTACGATTTTGAAGGACAATTAAATAGTGCGATCGCCATTCGCACAATGGTATTGCATGATAATACCGTTACGGTGCAAGCTGGTGCAGGTTTAGTGGCTGATTCTAAACCGGAAAAAGAATACGAAGAGACTTTGAATAAAGCTAGAGGTTTGTTAATAGCGATTAGTTGTTTACAGTGATGGGAATGGGGGAAAGAGGCAAAATTAACGTCCTTGCCAAAGAAACTGTCTCTATGTACACCCGTGATGGAGTGCGCTTAGATGCAGATATCTACCGCCCCGATGCCGAGGGTGAATTTCCCATATTGTTAATGCGACAACCTTATGGACGAGCGATCGCCTCTACTGTTGTTTATGCTCATCCTACTTGGTATGCTGCCCACGGTTACATTGTCGTTATTCAAGATGTGCGGGGACGAGGTTCTTCCCAAGGTGAATTTAGGTTATTTGCCCATGAAATCGCCGACGGTGAAGATACTGTTAATTGGGTAGCAAATTTTCCAGGTAGTAATGGCAAAGTCGGTATGTATGGCTTTTCCTATCAGGGAATGACTCAACTTTATGCCGCCGCTGCTAAACCACCAGCCTTAACAGCAATTTGTCCGGCCATGATTGGCTATGATTTGTATGCAGATTGGGCTTATGAAGGAGATGCATTCTGTTTACAAACTAACCTGGCTTGGGCAATACAATTAGCTACAGAAACCGCCCGATTACGAAAAGATCAAACAGCTTATATAGCTTTATTAGCAGCTGCTGAGAATTTACCTTTGTATAATCCAGAAATTCTTCAGCAACTCGCTCCAGAATCTTTTTATCATCATTGGCTGCAACACTCCCCAGCAGATACATATTGGCAAGAACTTTCGCCTAAAGTTCACTTACAAAATATCGATTTGCCTATGTTTCACATTGGGGGATGGTTTGATACCTACCTGCGAGGAACTCTGCATTTATATGAAGATATTACAGCTCGTAGTACCACACCCCAACATTTGTTAGTTGGCCCTTGGGCGCATTTACCTTGGGGGCGTAAAGTTGGTGAAATGGACTTTGGTATTAAGGCAACGAGTCCTGTAGATCAAATGCAAATTCGCTGGTTTGATCAGTTTCTTAAAAATGTAGATACAGGCTTACTACAAGAACAACCTGTTTGTCTGTTTGAAATGGGAAGTAATATTTGGCGCAGTTTCCCCAATATACCTATAGATAACCAGAAATCTTATTTTTTGTCAACTACCGGACTGGCTAGCATCCGCGAAGATTCGGGAACCCTGATCCCTAATACCCAAGCGCCCATCCCCGATTCATTTGATGTGCTGGTGCATGACCCCTGGCGACCTGTTCCGGCTGTGGGTGGACATGCAGCAATACCATCTGGTGTATTTGAGCGCTCGTCTGTTGATTCCCGTGCGGATGTTTTAACCTATACTAGTGCGCCCCTAGATCAAGATTTGCATTTAGCCGGGAATGTAGTAGTAGAAATATTCAGCAGTGCTGACCAACCCAGCTATGATTTGTGTGCAGTGTTGTCACAAGTTTATCCTGATGGGGGTGTATACAATTTGACCCAAGGTTATATCCGTCGCCAACAAGGAACACCGCACCTACCGATACAAATTCAACTACAAGCGACTTGTGCGCGAATTGCTCAAGGAAGTGCTTGGCGTTTAAGTTTGAGTGCAGCGTGTTTTCCAGCCTATGCCATGAACTCAGGTAATAGTGCAGTTATGAGTCGCCAAGATTTAATGAATGCTCAAATCATGACAATCACAATTAGGTGTGGAGATACTTTTCCATCTCAAGTTTTGCTTCCCGTCGTTGCTTCTGACTTTAATTCAAAGTCTTTCTCTTAGCAGGAAAGAGATTTAGAGAGAGGTTTTCCAAAGATTAATTCATATCGACTAAATTCATAATTTCCATGATCTTTTCAAACTGGAAGTTATGAGCTAAATCTGTCAAATACTGGTTGAGTAAACTATTTTCTTCTGGAATTTGCTCCATTAATTGGACAATTAAATCGTCACTACATTGAGCCGCAGCATTATATATTTGTGCTACCCATTCAGGTGACATTTGCGATATTAAAGGCAGTAAATCGTCATTTGTTACCGTATTTTCTGGTGTTTGTAGACTACCTCCCAAGAGTAGATCACTATCGGCTTGATAAATATACTTAACTCCCAGATATTGGCAGATTTTTTCTAGTACTTGTTCCTCGCGGAAAGGCTTATTCAGTAAATCATCACAACCTGCTTTCATAATGGCTTCTTTTTGTTCCGCGAAAGCATGAGCAGTTAAAGCAATAATAATTGTCTCAATAGAAGACAAATTTTCTTGATCATGCCCAATATTTCTATTTTTAATAACTTTTGTCGCTGCATAACCATCCATCACAGGCATTCGCATATCCATGAAAATTAGGTGTGGTTGCCATTCTATCCATTGAGCGATCGCTTCTTCACCATTTTTGGCTTCTCGCACCACAAAACCTATAGCTGTCAGCAGTTTAACAATCACCAAACGACTTTCCATCACATCATCAACTACCAAAATTCGATATTCTGGCTGTTCTGTGGCTAAACCAACTACTTGGCGGTGAATTGTTTGGGGGGTAATTTCCTCAGATAAAGCTAAACCAATCTGAATATTAAAAGTAAATGTGCTACCTCTCCCCAGAATGGTGCTAACGCTAATATCACCTCCCATGAGTTGGACATATTTGCGACTAATTGCCAAACCCAATCCTGTACCCTGCTGTGATTTTCTCCCTGTTTCAGTTTGTCCAAAAGCTGCAAACAGCATATCAAGTTCTTCTGAAGAAATACCAGCACCAGTATCTATTACCTCAAAATGGAGAAATTGGCTAGAAGAATCAGGGGACTGAGTTTTCCCATCTCCCCATACCCGCAAAATCACACTCCCACTACTGGTAAATTTGATCGCATTACCCAAAAGATTGAGTAAGACTTGACGCAATTTGCTTTCATCGGTTTGCACATATTGAGGAATATCGGCAGCATATTCAAATATCAGTTCTAATCCTTTAGAAACGGCACGGAAGCGCAACATTTCTTCTAGATTTTTTAATAGATGTATTAAATCAAAACAACCATCATTTAATGTGGTTTTACCTGCTTCAATTTTCGACATTTCGAGGATGTCGTTGATTAAGTTCAGCAGATGTTCTCCAGCGCGATTGATGATGGCTAAGTTTTGATGTTGTTCTCTAGATAAAGATGTGTCATGGTTCATGACTTGGGTAAAACCCAGAATGGCATTTAGTGGAGTCCGCAGTTCATGACTCATGTTGGCGAGAAATTCACTTTTGGCCCGGTTGGCAGCATCCGCAGCTATTACAGCTGCTTGCAGTGCTTGTGACTGGCTTTGTGTTTGTGCCAGTAATTGTGCCTGTTGCAAGGCCACTCCTAATTGATTACCAATTTGCACTACAACATTGATTTCTTCAGCTTTCCACTGACGCGGGCCAGAATTTTGATAACTGGCTAATAATCCCCAAAGTTGATTACCGCAAAAAATGGGGACAATAATATAAGCCTGTGCTTGAAAATGCTCCAATAAATTAATGTAACAAGGGTCAAATCCGGTTTTATAAATGTCTGGGACACAGCGAAAACTAGCATCTGGGCTATAAATACTGCTTTTGTTTATTTTCAAGCCAGTACTTTGCATACCCAAAATTTGGGAAATGCAACTATCACTTTCTAAAGCAAAGTCTGTGAGATGAGGATGCTTTTTTTGTGCTTCTATGAGTGAAATCCAGCCGTTACTCACCGATTCTGAAACAAACTCACCACTCCAATCAGGATGGAAACGATAAACAACCACGCGATCGCAGTCTAGCACTTGTCGTAATTCTTGGGTTGTGGCGGTAAATATAGTCTCTAAATCAAGGGTTTGGCGCATTCTTTGAATTACTTGGGCAATGGCTTTTTCTCGTTCAGCACTTTCGCGCAAAGCTTCTTCTGCTAGTTTTCTGTCGGTAATATCTGTAATTGTGCCAACATAGCCAATAATTTCTTGATTTAACGTGAGTTCTGGCACCGCTTGACAAATTACCCAGACAACTTCACCATCAGGACGTAAAAAACGATGCTCGCATTTATACAGAGATTTAGTTGCTCTTGCTTGATTCCATGTGCTATGCACGCGCTGAACATCATCTGGATGTAAGGCTTTTTCCCAGCCTTGTCCCAACGCATCTGGGTAAGACAACCCAGTAATTTCACACCAGCGCCGATTAAAATAAAAACAATTACCTGAAGCATCGGCATGGTATATGCCCACAGGAGAAGCTTCTGCTAATGTTTGATAGCGTTGTCTACCTTCTTGTAAGGCTATTTCTGCTTGTTTGAGATTACTAATTTCTACCATGACTGTACCCATCCTAGAGGGACAATCATCTTCATCGACAATGGGAAAAATGGACATGAGGAAGTGGCGCACAATATCTGGTTGCTGGGGTAATGCAGTACTAATTTCTCGATGGAGAATTGCTTGACCAGTCAATAGCACCTGTTTATATAATGGTTTCACCAAGGGTGCAACTTCGGGTAATATCTCATCGATAGTTTTGCCAATATGGTCATGTGCAGGTTTTCCGTTAATATCTGCCAGTAATTGGTTAATTTGCACAAACCGCAATTGCTTATCGACAATATTCATGTAGACTGGAGCGCTGCTAAAAAAAGCATTGAGGTGGGCTTCTCTAAGTGCTAATTCTCTTTCTAAGGTTTTGCGCTGAATCAATCCCCCTAATTGGGCGGCCACCGCACCCACCAGTAACAGTAAACGCTTATCTAATGCTATGGCAGTGCGTTTAAAAAATACTAAAATAGCCAAGACTTCTCTACCAGCTAAAATAGGCACGCCAAAACCAGCTTTTAATCCAGCCTTTGCAGCTTGTGGCGATCGCAAAAAAGTCGGTTGCATGACATGAGAAACATCTTCTATCCATTCTGGTTGGCTAGCTTGCCACACACGCCCTGGTAGTCCGACACCGGGGGCAAATTGCACGGTTTGGCTTTGGCGATAAAATTCTCCTAAGCTGTCTTCATCTGCATACCAGACTAAGCTATGATTTAACACCGTCCCATCTTCACTGGGTATCCACGCTTCACTAAAATCCCAGCCAATAGTATGACAAATTAAACGTAGAACTACTTTTAAAGCACTATCTACGTCAACGGCGCGAGTAATTGCTTGAGATGTTAACAGTAGCAATCGACTTTCATTTTCTGCTTGCTTGCGCTCTGTAATATCTTTAGCAGTTCCTAGTAAGTATTCTTGCCCATCAATCTCGATCATTTCTGCACTGAATAATGCCGTTTTGATTTCTCCATGAGCAGTACAGAAGTCTATTTCATGGTTACGAATAACTTTTGTTTGTTGCAGAACTTGGTTAATAAAAGCACATTCTTCAGGGCTTATCCAAATATTTAGTTCTCTGTGGCTATAACCAATAACTTGTGAACGAGAATAGCCAAAAAGCTGAGAAAAACTATCGTTAATTTCGATATAGCGTGTTTCAGGGAAAGTTAAGAGAAAAATGGGATCAGGAGATGATCTAAAAGCTGATGCTAACTTTTTTTCTGAAGCCCGCCGGGCTGCTTCTGCGCGTTGGTGTTCCCGTGCTTCTAATGCCAAAGAAATTAAATTACCTAAGGAACGAGCAAAGTTTTCGTCTTCTAAAGTCCATTGATGAATAACTCCCACCGCCTCTAAACATAAAACTCCTATGTTTTTTCCAGCCAATCGGACAGGTGTATCCAACATGGAAGTAATATTGAATGGTGTCAAATAAGACTGAGAAAATTCTGTGGTTCGCGGATCAGTATGGGCATTATCTGCGGCAATCAATTCTTCTTGTTGTAAAGCTTGAAAATAAGCGGGATAGTCTGTCGCTAATAAGCAAAATCCTTCACTGGCCTGGTGTTGATTGCGACTTTTTTCAAATAAAGTAAAACATTGAATCTGAGTAGCTGTTTCGTCATACAGCCAAATACTCGCTCGTTCCACACCTATATTTTTGGCACCTGCGGCTGTGATTTGCCGAAAAACCGCTTGCAAGTCGCCTTGATACAACACTGGATTTTTTGCCAGTTGCGTTAACACTAGGTTATAGTTGCACAGCTTAATTGTATTGGTTTCCAAGGCTTGTGCTTCTGAGTTTGGTAGTTTTACTTGTGCTAAAGCCATTCCTATGGCGGCGGCGATAGATTCGATGAGTTCAATTTCCTCTTGCGTCCACTGCCGTTTGGTGTTGCATTGATGCAAACAAATCAGCCCATTGGGTTGCCCTTGATAACAAGTGCGTACTGCTAATATTGACTTGATACCTAATTGCTCATATGTATCCCGGTAATTTTCTAAGCGTGGTTCCACAGCAATATCGTTGCAGGCGATCGCCTTTGGCGCTGCGCTGCTCGCAATCGCTTGGTCTTGCGATAATATTTGCTCAATGTGCAGATTACCCTGAACAAGCAAATCAAAATGCCTCATCGGAATTAAATCGGGTTCTGAATATTCTCCCAAAGTGTAAATTTTAGGATTTGGTAAGTTTTTTTCATATATATGAATAAAGGCTCGACTAACACCCAGTGCTTCACCTATTTGGATGGTAGCCGTCTCTATAATTGATTGTGTATTTTGGGGTGCATTAATTGTTTGATAAATTTTTATAAGCAGGTCACTTCTATTAATTGTCTTTGGTATTTCTTTACTAATGAATTGAGCTTGTAACCGTACCAAGATTTCTTCGTAACACAAAGGTTTAATAATATAATCAATAATACCTAATTGAAATAATTTAAATCTTTCCGGCAATTTATCCGCACCAAGAAGCACAATAATAGGAATTTGTTGAGTTCTGATATCAAACTTCAAACATTGACAAATTTTATATAAATTATTATCACAAGTCACACTATCAATTAATAATAAATCTGGAGATATCTCCAATGTTTTCTCAATTATCTGTTCTTCGGAAATGATTCTTTTGACTTGATAACCTTGACCCACAAGGGTACTAGATAAAAAAATAAAGTCTTTTAAATTATTATCAAGTAATAAAATTTTTTGAGTAATCATTATTATCTCAAATTTTGAGTTTATTTTTTTGTGATTTAATTAAATCTGTGGAAATATAAGCTCATTTATTTAACTAGCTAGTATATTATTTATTTTTAATAAAAAAACTAAATGTTTAATATAAATAACATTTTAAGATTAGATTATATATAAAAATGGCATAAATCGTTTATTAAAAAAAATAATGTCACTATTTTCTGATCAATTTTACATAAATATAGCGTACATCTAAATATTTATCTATATTTTGATAATTTCCTTATTTGAGGGAAGTTGATTTATAAGATTATCGTTATCAGATACCAAAAATCACGCCTTTTTTCTGGTTTATATGACTAGTAGGGCAATCTTCACAAGTTCCTTATATTTTGGCTTTAAAATTTTGGTAAATCCAGTGGATGCCCTGACAATAGCACGGTTGTTAATGTCATCTTAACCACATCCTCTGTGACATGAGCAGACATTGTGGCTGTTGAACTCGATGCTATTTCGTCAAATCAATTGCAGCCAGTCAAACAGACTGTAGCGACAATTGAATGACCGGATATTTTCGTGGGCGTTGAGCAATTCCCACAGGAATATTTAGTTTAATTTGAATTTGCTATCTAAACATAAGGAAACAGATGGAAAATAAACCCACACAACCATCACCAGCACTCATAGAAATTCCTTCTGGTTATCTGAACATCATGGGTTACGTTGATGAGTCAGAAGTTAATGGCCCTGGTTGTCGTGCTGTCATTTGGGTACAAGGTTGTCCCCGTGAATGTCCTGGTTGTTTTAATCCTGATTCTTGGTCATTTGAGGCTAACCAACTGATTTCTGTGGAAACTCTGGCCGCAAAAATTCTCAGCAAACCTCGAAATCAAGGCGTGACATTTTCTGGTGGAGAACCTTTTTGGCAAGCCACTGCACTAGCATCTCTGGCGAGTAAGCTCAAAGCAGCGGGATTAAATATCATGTCTTTCACTGGGTTTACCCTGAAGCAATTACAGTCAAAATCTGCGCCACCAGATTCCCAAGCCTTATTAGCACAACTAGATATTTTGATTGATGGGCCTTATATTGAGTCTCTGGCGATTAATTCTCCCAATTCACCCGTATCTTCAAGTAATCAACAGGTGAATGTCTTTAACCCCGACTTAGCTGACCAAATCACTTGGGCCAGCGACCAGATAGAAGTCCACATCTTCAAGGATGGTAGTCGGCTTGTGACTGGCTATCAAGGTGGGTTGACTTTGAGTTGATATAGCAGATTGCATTTTTCCCACTCAAACAATTGCTCAAACCTCGTCCATCGTCAAAAGTGGAGTTGTTGTCATTGCAACTTCAGGAAGCAATCTCAGAATTTTGACTGCAAACTACAGTTTTCAAAGTAGACAAGGTTTATCTTCGTTTCCACCAAATAATAGCCGCAGCTATTAAGCCCATGAGAGGCAATATCAACAAAGATGACAATGTTAAAAGATTAGCTTGGGCAATTGTCAAGTTAATACGGCGGTTATTTGGTTCTTTCGGGCGAATTGAAAGGGGTTGTTGGTCTTGTTGACTCAGCCATGTAATGGAATTGAGGAAAACATCTCCATTTAGTTGTTGTTGAAATAGTCCATCGGTGGCGAAATCTGAATCTCCTATAATCACCAACCGTGACTCGATAACGGGTTGTTCAGATTTTTCTTCAGTTGGGGGAGTGGGGGTAGCTTCGGCTTCAGTTGTGGGTTGCGGTGAAGCTTGAGGAGTGGGGGTAGCTTCGGCTTCAGTTGTGGGTTGCGGTGAAGCTTGGGGAGTGGGGGTAGCTTCGGCTTCGGTTGTGGGTTGTGGTTGCGGTATTGTTCTTGTCAAAGCCACACCCAAAGTTAGAGGCCCTGGTAAATCTGTTTCAGGATTAAACTCTAAACTGTCACTTTCTAAGTCGCTTTCAGCCCAACTATCGGGATAAGGTTTGGTTTGCAGTAGGGGAGTAGCCTGAATACCAGATACAGGAATAATTTCTATAGGTCTTGCCAATCGATAAAAAGATATACCATTACCAAAATCTTGAGTAATTGGGTGTTGTCCATACTCTGTGACTATGGGAACAGCCGGGCCTAGTCCCACACCTGAACCAGAGACATCTACGGCTAATCGATTATCTAAACGCACGCCCCATTCTTGTAGTAAGTTGTCGAGATTGGTATTGGTATTGGGGTCAATCATCAAGAGTGCGTTACCTCCACCATTGAGATAAGCTTGCAAAGCTTTGACCTCACTGTCAAATAATTCTTGTTTGGGGCCAGCTACAACTACTACAGCAGCATCTTCAGGAATTTGCGCTTTTTCTACTAGATTTAGGGGCGAGGCAGGGTAATTTTTATCACCTAATCTTTGAACTGCTTGAGAAATTCCCCCTTGCTCAGATGTAATCGCTTGTTCGCCGTGACCTTGGAGAAAGTACACTGGAACTGTGGTTCCACTAGTCAATTGTTGCAGACGATTAGTTAGCCTGATTTCTGATAGACGTTCGTTGACACTGACGGTTTGCACTAATTGGCGGTTATCTCCAGATTCTAGGTGAACTTCCCCATAATCTTTAACACCAAACTTGTTTGCTAGTCCTGGTCTAGCTTGCGGGTCAACGTACTCAAATTGAAAATTTGCACTTTGTCGCCGATAGTTTTCTAGCAATTCCCTGTCTTGGGGATTCCTATTCACGTCAAACACCCACACTTTTACTGGTTGTGGTAACGTACGCACTAATTCTTGGGATTGGGGGGCTAAGGTAAATAACTGGGCTTCAGTTAAGTCTTTTCGCAGATTATAGCGAGTACTTAAAAAGTTAATTAACCCCAAAATTACCAACACAGCTACAATCGCCACCAAGGCATTCGTTCCCACTTGAGTAGAACGACGATTCCACCATTTATTTTGCTGACTTTGCCAAACGAACCAAATCCCAATGACGACTGTTCCTGCAATTAAAAATGCTAAGGGAATTAGTCCCCAGCTTCCCGAAATTAGCCCAGAGGTTAAACCTACAGCAAGTAGGAATGGGCCCAGCCAAAATAAATATTTTACCAGTTGGTTTTTTTTAACGATCTTCATCTTATTAGTCATTAATCATTAGTCATAAGAAAATTTCTTCCCCCTACTCCCTACTCCCCACTCCCATTCTCTATTGACGCTGAAAGCGCAGGGCATCAATTGACTGGGCTGTGAGAAAGATACCCAGAAAAATGTAACTAGCAAATAAAATCACAGCGCTGGTATCAAAAATTCCTTGAATTAGGGTATTGTAATGTTTTAATAATGACAAATGACCCAAGACTTCACCTGCTGGGCCACCTATACTTCTGGCAATCACATCAACAAATAATAGTAATAAAACCAGGGCGAAGGTAAGGACAGCCGATAAGATGGTGCTGTCTGTCAGTGAAGAAATAAACATTCCCAAGGATAATATTGCTGCTGCTAGTAAGATTAATCCCAAATGACCTACTAAGGGAATTGTTAGTGACATGGGTGGACTTGATGCACTAAGAGCGATCGCCTGAAATAAAAACAAGGGTACAATCAAGGTGGTAAAAAATGTAAGTACCCCTAATAATTTACCCACGGCTACTGCCCAGTTAGTGACCGGAGATGTGGCTAAAAGTTCCAAAGTCCCACGTTTGCGTTCTTCGGCGTAAAGTCCCATTGAGAGAATTGGCAAGATAAATAATAATAGCCAACCCAGTCGATCCAAAAATGCCCGGACAAATTCGTAAGGCACATCTATTGGTGGTATGGGTATGCCTAGTTGTGGCCCTTGTGCATCTAATTGGGCCACGGCTGGTAAAATGCCATCTGGCCCCACCAAAATTGTCACCAAGAATAACCCGGCGATAAACCAAAATATGCTGGCGATCGCATAAGCTAAGGGTGAGACAAAATAACTCTGTAATTCTCGGCGATAAATGGCAATAATATTACTCAGTACTATACCCATTTATGCTGCTTCTCCTTCTTTCGTTTCTGTATCTGCAAGGGATTCTAAGTTCTTTTCGGCTGTAGTCAGTTGTAAAAATACATCTTCTAGGGTAGCGCTGACACGCCGCATTTCATGTAATCCAAATCCTGAACGTACTAAGGCTGTGGCAATATCCCTTCCCGGTTCGATTCCTGGTTGCGATATCACCCGCAAGTAAGCACGGTTGTCTCTGGGGAGGTGATTACTAGGAACAGATTCTACCAAACTTACACCAGCAACGTTTTGCAGGACTTGTTTTGCTAAACCAGTGTCGCCCTCAAGTTCAATTTCATATCCTGACCCACCTGCCAACTGAGTCATCAAATTTTCTGGTGTATTAGTTGCTACAACTTTGCCCCGATTGATAATGGCGACACGGCTACAAGTCATACTCACCTCTGGCAAAATGTGGGTAGACAAAATAATGGTATGCGTACCGGCAAGGCTTTTAATTAAATTTCGCACTTCAATAATTTGCCGGGGGTCAAGTCCTACTGTAGGTTCATCTAGAATAATCGCTGGTGGGTCATGGACGATCGCTTGAGCAATACCAACTCTTTGGCGATATCCTTTAGATAGTTTGCGGATAATGACTTTACTTTTATCTTCTAAGTTGCAACGGGCGATGGCTGCGGTGACTTTACTGGCGCGATCGCCTGCGGATATACCTTTAATTCGTGCTACAAAATGTAAAAACCCCTCCACCGTCATGTCTGGATATAACGGCGGTGTTTCTGGTAAATAGCCAATGCGTTGGCGGACAGCGAGGGAATCATCATTGACATCAAAGCCAGCTATTCTCGCTTTACCATTGGTCGCTGGTAAATACCCGGCTAAAATCCGCATGGTTGTAGTTTTACCGGCACCATTCGGCCCCAAAAACCCTAAAATTTCCCCTGGTTCGACGCTAAAGGTCACATCAGTAATCGCAGGGGTAGAACCGTAGGTTTTACTCAGATGTTCTACTTCAATCATCTTTTGATTAGGCGATCGCTCAGATATACAATACCCAATCATCTTAGATCACTGATTGAATCATACCCATTGTCTTCAGAATATTGAGAGATAATAGAGTTATTACAGCCTGACTACAATCATATAATTATGGCGAGGACATTTTTTGATTTGGAAGTCCCTATCCACTGGTACTATTAGCCATGCGGGAAGGTAGGAAGCCAGGATAGCATTCTTGCCGACGTTTATTGCGTTGTTCAATGAGTCTTTCCAAACCTTGGAGACGATTCTGCAAGCCTCTTAAAACAGCAATGGCGCGATGGTCTTGAAAACTATTTTTACCAAAATCTGTAAATGCTTTGGGATCGCGTTTAGTGCCAATTCCGGCCATCAAATTGACCTGAACGAAGGTTGCAGCCACACCAGGGAGGAAACTTGTCAGGTTTTGTTCTTGAATGATGCCTTTAATAGTGGGAATGGGCTGATAAATTGCTCCTGGCATATTCGGAATAAAAGCCATGTATTGATATTGAATCCAGGCAATAGCTGAGTGTTGCGGGCCAGCAGTAAAAATGATTTGGGTGAGTAGATCAATCAATTGGTCACGGGTGGTGAGTTGCGATGGTAAGGAAACTACACCAAAGCCTTGCTCACTAATGGGTTTCCTGAGAGTTTGTAACCAATTTTGGAGTTCAAAATCCTCACGGACATCTCGGTTGGATCTGTAGTAAATGCCAATATATTGACTCACATAATCTTCTAAAGCTTTCCAAACCAGCAACCCGTCATCACGATAAGGAAACTCTCGCAATCCAGAACGTTCATCTACACCACGCTGGCGTAAATTGTTGGGCAGAGCAAAATTACTAAAGTTGTTGAAAACTTCAGCAACACCCTGATTAGCGAGATTCCTTGAGCTTTCCAGGGTACCTCCGAGAATGATCTCTACGAAGCCTCCAGGATTGATGAGTACCTGATCACCAACGTCATTAATGGCCATTGTGAATTCAAAGTGGGGCTTGAGTAGCACATTGACAGGATGACGCGCTGCTAATTCTCGCACAGTTGCTAAAGCGATAGGTTCTAAAACAAGATGAGTTTGACCCAAATGACGTACCAATTCATGGACATAAAAGTCAGCCATCTGAGTAATTATTTTCGCCAAAGTCCAGTCCACGCCATCCAGAGGCGTACATAGCAGACTGACTCCAGGAATTTGTCCGAGTTGGATAGCTATGGGGATTAATTGCCAATTTCCCCGGACGCGATCGCCATAATAAAGCGCTATAGGTGCGGTAAGATATTGATTTGGTTTGGCAGTAATGTTATCGCTAGCAAGTAAGGCGTAATCGGTAACGAATAAACGGCCTTTTTGCGTGGCACTGTGAATAGTTTCGCTAACATGTCTACCTTTATGTACGGATCTCAGTACAGTTTGAAAAATCTCATCTGTAATTCTTAGTTTTTGAGTCAGAGGATAATTCAGTGCTAAAACATTGGTTAGTTCCATCGGATTGGGGCCAGAAAGCCGCTGTTGGGCAAACGTAGCATCATTCCTAAAGGTTTTAGCAATCTCTGGTAAAGGTAGGACGGGAAAGACGCTAGCGTAGTCGTCTAGCCTGAGAAAACTCTGGGGATTCTGGAAAAATGCTTGTTGATTGGCTACTATTTGCTCTGTTTGGATGTCACGGTTTGTGTTATATCCCTCAGAAAACAACTCTTGAATAGGTAAATTTGCTACCCGTACAGCAGTTGGTAATCGCAATGCAACCTGATATTCTTGACGTACCTGTTGTAACTGTTGTTGACGCTCTTGCTGGGTTGTCAATGGGTCATCTTGCGGTAAAGTGGGAATTTGCGGATTAGCTGGAGGTCTTAGTCTTGGTGGTTGAGTGTCCCCTACTATCAAGCTTTCTAAGCCAGGCGCACAAACAAAACCTAATAAGGCCAACATAGTCCGGCGCGACAGTACATATTGTTCGATTAATCTTTGGTGTCGTTGCTGTTGATTTGGTGAACCCATTACGTATTCTCCTCCACCTAAATTCAGACTTTACGCCAAGAGAAATCATACGACTTTCGCCGATTTTTCTGTAATTTACGACACTTATCTTTAAAATTAAATATTGCTGAAAATCAAATATATCTTACCCAAAAAATCTGTAGAAACTTGGTAATACAACATTTATAGATTCTTTTTTGAGATAGCTATTGATTTTTATTTTTGTTGCGTTAACCTATATATTGCTTCATATTACTTTGTATATTTTGTCGCTCAATTCTTTTGCCTGCTTATCTATGCAGTTATTTGCATTATGTCCAACCAACGCACAATTCAAAGCATATACACTGATGGCGCTTGCACTGGTAACCCTGGCCCTGGCGGTTGGGGTGTTGTAGTGTATTTTCACGATGGCTCAATTCATGAAATGGGTGATGCGGCCAGCTATACCACCAATAATAAAATGGAGATGCAAGCTGCGATCGCTGCCCTAAAATTCCTGGAAACATCAGGACAATCTCAATCCATCACTCTTTACACCGATAGCGAATATCTAATTAACTGCGTCACCAAGTGGATACAAGGTTGGAAAAAGAAAGGCTGGAAAAAAACAGATGGTAAACCGGTACAAAACCAAGACCTGTTAGAAACTCTCGATGAACTTAATAGCCGACTTGTAAAATGGCAACACGTGCGGGGACATTCTGGTAACATAGGTAACGAACGTTGTGATGTGATTGCTCGCTCTTTTGCTAGCGGACAAATTCCATCTCTACAACAGTTATCCTCTACTGACTATGACAATTCTTTACTTCCAGTAAGTGAAGTCAATGTAGCAAAAGTAGCTGATTTTGATTCTAACTCTACAATTCTTAACAAAAGTACACTAAACAATAGTACTTCTGAATCAGATATAAACGCTATGGAACCATACACCGCACACGCTGCGGCCGCAAATGAAGAAAAACTGCCTGCAACAAGAATCGAACAACTCCGCAACTTGGTTGAAACTCTACGAATAGCTGAAGAAATTTCCGAAAACGGCTACTTAATTACCAGTTCTGAACTGGCAGACTTGATGGATGTTCACGCCAGTGCTGTCACCAGTCGAGGAGATCAATGGCGCTGGCGCAACTGGATTGTGTCACGGGTAAGACGCGAAGGTAATCAAATTCTCTGGGAATTGGAACGGGGCGATCGCTTGGCTACCGATGATGAGTCATAATCTCTGCAAGCGATCATTTACCCATCATCTTGTCTAATGGAACGCCCAATTTTATATGTAGCTATTACTAACCACGGCTTTGGTCATGCGACTCGCACTGCATCTGTGGTGGCGACAATTCAAAAGTTATGCCCAGAGGTATTAATAATTATGGCAACCACAGCCCCACGGTGGTTGCTAGAGTGCTACATAGAAGGCGATTTTATCCATCGTCCCCGCGCCTTTGATTTGGGTGTGGTGCAGTCAGATAGCTTGACAATGGATAAGGTAGCCACACGGGAAAAGTTACTGGAGATTCAAAAACAGCAAAATTCCTTAATTGCTTCCGAGGTGAATTTTCTGTGCCAAAATCGGGTGAATTTAATCTTGGCAGATATTCCTTTTTTGGCTCCTTTGTTTGGTAAAGCGGCAAATATCCCCTGCTGGATGATGAGTAATTTTGGCTGGGACTTGATCTACAGAGATTGGGGCGGCGAATTTATAGCTATTGCTGATTGGATTAGTGAATGTTACTCCCAATGTAGTCGTTTGTTTCGGCTGCCGTTTCATGAATCAATGGATGCCTTTAGTAATATTACTGATGTAGGTTTAACTGGTGGTTATCCTCGTTACTCGGCGGCTGACATCCGGGCTACTTGGGGGATCACTGCACCACAAGAAAAAACGATTTTGCTAACTTTTGGTGGTTTGGGTTTACAGCAAATTCCCTATAATAACCTCCAGCATTTTCCCGATTGGCAATTCATTGTTTTTGATCAATCTGTTCCTGATTTACCTAATTTAGTCAAAATTAGCGATCGCCAATACCGTCCAGTGGATTTTATGCCAATTTGTGGGCGTGTGGTTTCTAAACCAGGTTACGGCACTTTTTCGGAAGCGGCAAAACTGGATATTCCTTTGGTGACTATTCCCCGTGATGACTTTGCTGAAGCTGCTTTTTTGTTAGAAGGTATTATTAATCACCATCAACATCAAATTATAACGCCAACAGAATTTTTTCAAGGTAGTTGGTATTTTCTGCATCAAGCGCCCCAAGCCCCAAAGTTATCTCAGCCTCTAGCTAAAGATGGGAATGAAGCGATCGCTCAAGCTGTGGTGGAATATTTACGGTGTTTATAAACACAATTCACTCAGTGCTTTCACTAATATTTGGTTTTGTTCATCTGTACCAATAGAGATGCGTAATTTATTATCTAGTCCTGGCTGGGGGAAGTAACGCACTAAAATGTTCTGTGCTTTCAGCTGTTGATAAAGATATTGAGCATGATTTTGGGGAGGCTGTACTAACAAGAAATTGGTTTGAGAATCCCAGACTTGGAAATTTAATTGTTTTAAGTCTATGGCTAATTGTGTCCGCGATGCTTTGACCTTGGCTACACAAGCATTTTTATACTCTTGGTCGATGATAGCAGCTGTACCCACAGCACAGGCGATCGTATCGATGTTATAGCTATCTTTCACCTTAAACAAGTTATGTAGCAGCTTGGGGTTAGCTATTCCAAAACCCAGGCGTAATCCTGCCAATGAGTACCCTTTAGAAAGCGTCCGCATGACAATCACATTTTCGTATTCTTTGACTAATGAGAGTGCATTTTCATCAGCAAAATCTACATACGCTTCATCAATCACTAAAACCCCAGATAACTGGCTGGCTAGTTTCCGCAAGTCATTTGTTGGTACTACATGACCCGATGGACTATTAGGTGTGGCAATAAATGTGACTGCACCATTAGCGGCAATTAGTTGTGCTATGGGTAAACTGTAGTCTTCACTGTAAGGAATCTCCACAACTTCCGCAGCTTGCATCTGAGTCAAAGTCACATATAGCACATAAGTCGGCATGGGATAGACTACCTTTTTCCCAGGTTCCGCACAGGCGCGAACTACTAAGTTCAATAATTCATCACTACCATTACCAACAATTATCCAATCACTGGGAACTCCTAAGACTTTACTTGCAGCTTGGCGAAACTCTCCCCCAAAAGGTTCTGGATAACGGCGCAACCACTCTCCATCGATATTGCGTAGTACAGCTAACGCCTGTGGTGAGGGAGGATAAGGATTTTCGTTGCTATTGAGTTTAATAATAGGCGTACCCCGTGGTGGTTGTTCACCAGGGACATAGCTAGCCATTGCATTAACGTTGGCGCGGAAGTAGTTGGTCATGGCTGATCAGCGGACAAATGACAGTCAAGGAATATACTAAACTGTTGTCTATCTAGTTTGCACATTGAGACAGTAGAGGGACAGAATTAATGTCAGCTACTCTCTATTCCCTCCTCCAGGTATATGAGTATACAGTCCTTCTCCTTGAGTATCATAGATAAACAACGGTATATTCGCATTATCACCAATTACTGAGAGCGCTGTTTGTAAAGTTTGCCAGTGATTAGCAATATCAAACACCGGACTGGAGTTTTCGCTATCGGCTTCAGCTAAGGTGTTTTGTAGGACTTGTTCGTAGTCAGGGGTGAGTGAGACAACAATACTGTTGTCGTTGATCATAAAAGTACAAATCCGCATGTCACTATTACAAGTTTTATCTAAATCAGTACGGGTTTGTTGCCACATACTGGCAATTTGTAGTTTTTCTTGCGCTTCTTGGAGGGCTGATGAATAAGGTGCAATTAGTCTCTGAGATTGAACGTAGTAAAAACTATCTCGAGGAATTTGCTGGGCATTCTGCAAAGCTTGATCCCAGTATGTAACCGCTATTTGCCATTGATTTTTTTGCTCATAGGTTTTGGCTTGATTGGCTGTGTTGACTGCTTGTTGGTAGCTTCTAGCTGCTATTTGTTCTAAGGTGGCGCGATCGCGTGTCCTTGCTAGTTGCGGTCTATACTCTAGTAACAGTTGTTGGGCTTGGTGGTATGCTGGGCTGCTGGGCGGAATAATATTCAAAGCGTTAATGACTATTTGCCAAGTGGATTGGGCTTTTTGCCATTCACTTAAGGATTTGGCGGTGTCGGCTCGTTTGGCGGCTACATTGGCTACGGCTTTGGCATCTTTGAGTTTTTTCAGCCATTTGTCTTGGGCTAGTAATTGCTGATTAATATTTTGTAAACTGACACGATACTTAATTAATTTTGGTTGTATGAGCCTGTAGAGTTCACTACTAGGGCCGATACTTTCTAAAGGTGCGATCGCCTGTCGCCATAAATGTTGTGTGGCTTGTAATTCCTCGAAGCTAGTTGCAGTTGTGGAACTTTTTTGTTCTGCCTTAGATGCCGCTTTTAATGCTGTCACCACCTGGTTAATTTTTTCCGCCTGTCCAGACAAGTTGGCTTTTAGTTCCTCAACTTGTGACGCACGCGGTGACCAATTGGGAATCTTAGTCAAATCGGCGCTGGCTACCTCTAGTTGCTGTTGCAGTAAGACTAATTCGTTTTCTGACCTAGCACGACGCATTAATTGTCTAGATTCTAAGTTGAGTCGCTGGGCCGTTTGGAGTTCTTGACACTCAGACATCACACAAGGACGAGTTAGGAGATAAGCACCGCTACCAAATACACCAATTCCCATCACAGCAAGACCCAATAACAGAGATTTGACTGGGCGTGGTGACTGGGTGGTCAATAAATCTGGTTCATCTGCCCAATGTTCAAATTCCTCTTCTTCATCATTCTCGGCAGTAGGTGGAAAATAGATCAGAGAAGATGAAGGCGGTATTACTTTCTCTGATTCTCTATTCTCCTGGTGCCTCATCATTAAGGAATATGTAGCATAAGGGCGTTTTTCCCCAACTACCCGCAGAAAGCATTGGACTCGCTGTTCCCTAGCGGTTGGTAAGGACTGGAGTGTTGCTTCCAGTACGGCAAATATATGTTGAGTATCAACTGTGACACCAACTGGATGTTGAGTTAAAATCATCAACTCGTCTTTTTGGACAGCACACTTAACTTGGAAGACTTCACCAGAGGGGACTTCTGCCATAACTTCAGCTTGCAAAGTTTTGGCTAAAATCTGTAAATCTTCTTGCTGGACTGCTACTTTCATAGAGCGTTCCTGCGGAATTTATATATTGTTTTGTTTATCTTGGAAGGGATGAAATCAGGGACTGACGTTTGTTGAATGCAAATGCTCAGTTGAACCCATCACAGCCAAAGAATTAAATAGAACAACTTTTTAACACAAATTCTGATTTTTGAGTAAAATTTATCACCGTAAATACCTTTTTTTGCAGAAGTCGCAGATGTGGACTTCTCAGTATTTATCAGTAATTCACCCACCAAGTTAAATTACCAATAAAAAATGGGAATAATATAACTTTTGGCCGTTGCTGAATCAAATTATCGAGGAAGTTAAGCTTAAATATTGCTTTCTATAACTCACTCAAAAGCCAGCGAAGGAATATGAATTAAATAACATGCCAGTCTAGTTTTGACCTCACCCCGCCTTTGACTTACGTTAAAGTCTCCCCTCTCCTTACCAAGAAAAGGGGTTGGGGGTGAGGTTCTGTATTTTATTAAATCCACATTCCTAATGCATTTGATCATTTTCGTTTATCTCAGAAACAGAATCTGTTAATTTATAAAATTACATAACGTGAGTCTCCAAGGAAGGCGCTGATTGAAGTGTAATCTCACCTAGAGCGGCTACGGGAAAGTCTTGATTGCTAGTTTGCCATATCCCTTTCTCCATCACATACTGAAGTTTTTTGACATCAATGCTGGTTTTGTTATATGCTGGCAAATTCACTAGCCATATTAATTACCTATAATCATGACAGTAACTAAAAGTATTTTGAAATACAAATTTGCCTCTTTTACTCAATTAGATAAAACTAAGCAGTAAAAAATAAACTATCATAGACTCACGCAGCTTGATGATGCAATTATAGTGCTATAAAAAGTAGAAAACAGCACCAAATAAATGCTTTTGGAAGTGTAAATACCAGGTGCAAAACAATGGATTTATTGGAGTATCAAGTAAAAGAATGGTTTGGAAAAATAGGCATTCCCGTATTGCCTTCCCAACGTATTGACCATCCCACAGATTTGAAGCGTTTAAAAATTCGCTACCCGATTGTACTGAAGTCACAGGTATATGCTGGTGAAAGAGCAAAAGCCGGTGGAGTCAGAATCGCAGACACCACAATTGATGCGATCGCAGCGGCTCAAACTATCTTTAATTTACCAATTTGGGGCGAGTTACCGGAAGTTTTACTAGCAGAATCTAAGTATATTGGGAAACAGGAATTTTATCTAGCAGTAGTTTTAGATACCGCTGTGGGTCGCCCAGTGCTTTTAGGCTGTAAAGAAGCTGATATCGATTGGGAATCAGCAGGCGACAAAATGCACCATGTTGTAGTTGAACAAGAATTTTCTCCTTTTTATGCGCGGCGACTGGCTTTAAAAATGGGTCTGCAAGGCACATTAATGCAGTCGGTTAGCTCAGTTGTAGAAAAAATGTACCAGTTATTTGTCCAAAAAGATTTAGATTTAATAGAAATTAATCCTTTAGCTGTGAATGCTGCGGGACAAGTCATGGCTCTAAATGGTAAAGTCAGCATCAACGAACGAGCCATTGGACGGCATCCAGAACTAGCCGATATAGCGGTAAAAATAGCTAACCGTCATAGCAATTTGAGGAAAAGTCATCTTGGCAACTGGGATGGTGTAGAGTTACATGGCAAAATCGGTATTTTAGGTAATGGTACTGGTTCAATGATGGCAACTTTAGATTTAGTTACCAGTGCTGGTGGGAAGCCAGGTATTTGCTTGAATCTACGCCATGCTTTACTGACTGACATCTCACCCACAACCTTTTGCGATCGCCTCGCTAAAGGATTAAACATTTTAGCTGCTGACAAAAGCATTCAAGTCATACTACTTAACTTTTTAGGTAGTGTGCCTCAAGCTGATGAAGTTATAGAAATCATTACTAAATTTGTGGAAAACCACAAAAAGGACACTAAATCACAGAATGGCCGCTCTAGTAGTCCTAAAAGCCGCAAAGAATCTTGTTTCCCGCGCTTAGTTATCCGTATTGCTGGTTCTGAGTTCAATGTGGCTAAAGATGCTTTAGACAAATTACAACAAGAAAGTGATGCTCTAACAGTGGTGGAAAATTTAGATGAAGCAGTTGCAGAAGCTGTTCGTCTGGCCAAGCCAATTGCTTACAAAAAAGTTTGATACAATTTTGCATATTTACCGCAAAAAGCTGTAGTTTTTCATGAAAACATTAGAAGCAAGTCAGCTTCAAAAAACTTTTCGTCAAAGCAAACAAATTATTACAGCCGTCAAAGATGTTTCCTTAAATATTTATCCTCAAGAAGTATTGGCTTTTCTTGGCCCCAATGGTGCAGGTAAGACTACCAGTATTAAGATGATTGCTGGATTAATTCAACCTGATGCGGGTTGGGTGAAAATTGCTGGTAGTGATCCCTATCGTAACCCCGCAGCACTGCAAAATTTAGGCGCTGTACTAGAAGGAAATCGTAACCTTTACTGGCGATTAACTCCCCAAGAGAATTTGGAATATTTTGGGGTATTAAAAGGAATGAGCCGTCGAGAAGCCAGGAAGTCGGGTTTAGCACTTTTAGATAGATTTGGCCTAATGTCTAAACGCCAAACAGCAGTGGAAAATCTTTCACGGGGAATGCAGCAGAAGTTAGCATTTGCTGTGGCCTTAGTTCATAAACCCCAACTATTATTATTAGATGAACCCACTTTAGGGCTAGATGTAGAAGCCACAGAAGATGTCAAAATTTTAGTCAAAGAAATTGCTGCTGCTGGTTGTGCTATCTTACTAACTACTCACCAACTCAGCATTGCAGAAGAACTTGCAGATAGAGTCGCCATTATCCAATCAGGGGAAATTATCACAGAATTATCAACCAGTGAATTGATTCGCAAATTTTCGGGAACTGGTTACAAAATTGAGTTAGAAACTGTACTTGATAAGTCACGGGTTACAGCTTTAGAAAATCTGGGTGCAGTAGTTCAAGACACACAAATTATTCATTTATCCCAGCCAGAATTACTTTACAAACTTCTCGATATTATCAAACCTCTGCCTATATCATCTCTGGAAAAAGAGCAAGCGAACCTCACCCAAATCTTTTTGCAGATAGTGAGAAAAGGCAGAAATCAAGATGCTTAAATTATTTTTAGCTGAATTGCGCCGTAGTTGGATTATGTCCATTCGTTATCCTGTACAGTCAATAGGCCGGATTTTTGTGTTCGCTTCCATATTTTATGGATTATTCTTAAGTTCTCGTTATGTTGCTGGTGATGCTTTTCAATTAGGCGATCGCCTCGACTCGATTATTATTGGCTATGTGCTTTGGACTTTAACGTCATTCATTCTGGCTAGTCTGGCGGGAGAGTTGCAAATAGAAGCCCAAACTGGCACTTTAGAACAACTTTTTCTCTCACGCTATGGTGCGACTAAGGTTTTTTTAATGCGAATGTTGGCTGATTTGAGTTTGCAGATAGTTCAAATATTCACCATTCTGGTGATCATCATGATCCTAACAGGTAGCCGTCTTGACTTTCCTCCTACATTGCTTTTACCTTTTCTTACCGTGGTCTTAGGGGCTAATGGTTTTGCTTTTGCATTGGGGTCTTTATCCCTAATCTTTAAACGTTTGCAGGAACTTTTAGGTGTGACTCAATTTCCGTTATTATTTTTGCTGACCATACCCACCGAAAATTGGACAGGATCAGCAAGAATTTTGGCAGCATTGCTTCCCATGACTCCTGGTGCTGAATTACTACGTGATTTGATGGTTAGAGGTGAAAGTTTGAATTTAACCAAGTTATTAATCGCTTTCATCAATAGCACAGTATATTTTGCCGTAGGATTATGGATATTTCGTCAAGCTGAAGGCAAAGCCAAGCAACAAGGAATATTAAGAGGATACTAATCCTCACAAGTAATAATAAAATTATTCTCTAATTTGCTAAATCTACCAAAACGTTTTATGAACTTAACACCAGACAGCAAAGTATTAATCCAGGGCTTTTCTGAATTTATCTCAGCAACTCATGTTGCTCAAATGAAAGCTTATGGGACAAATTTAGTTGCTGGTGTGAATCCCGGATGTGGTGGACAGCAACTTTACGATCTACCAGTCTTCGATTTAGTAGAAGAGGTAGTAGAGAAATTTGGCGCTATCGACACCGCAATTATCTGCGTACATCCGTACCAAGTGTTAGATGCAGCATTAGAAGCGATCGCCTCTCATATCGGACAGATTATTATTATCTCTGCTGGCGTACCACCATTAGATATGGTGCAATTACTCCGCAAAACCGAAGCACATGAAACCTTGATAGTAGGGCCCAATAGTCCCGGAATAATTGTTCCAGGGAAGATTCTTTTAGGGACTCAGCCCAGCGAATTGTATACACCAGGATCAGTAGGGATCGTTAGTCGTAGCAGTACCCTCACCTACGAAATTGCTTGGGAATTAACCAAAGCTGGTTTAGGACAATCAATTAGTGTCAGTATTGGCAGTGATGCGATCGTTGGTTCATCGTTTTTGCAATGGCTACAAATTCTCGACGAAGACGAAACCACAGAAGCGATCGTTTTAGTTGGTCAACCTGGTGGCGGTAGTGAAGAAGCCGCAGCGGGTTATATTACCGAGGCTATCGATAAACCAGTCATCGCCTACATTGCAGGTAGACACGCACCACTAACAAAAAATTGGCGCCAAGGAGGGACTTTAGCCACAGTTATCGGCCGTGACCCTAACTTTGGCACAGCACAAAGTAAATTAGCTGCTTTCAAAGAAGCACAAGTTTCTGTGGCGGAACGTCCTTCTCTAATTCCAGAACTGGTAAGAAAAGGAATGAATTAATGTGAGTTCGATGAACCTCTCCCCAACCCCTCTCCGACGCGGAAAGGGGCTTAAATATCTATGGTTTTGGTTTGTACGTCGAAGCAACATGCAATTCTTTGAGCTGCTTAGTATCTACACCCGCAGGTGCATCTGTTAGTAAACAACGTGCTTGTTGTGTCTTGGGAAAAGCAATCACATCTCGAATAGATTCTTCCCCAGCTAGCAACATTACCAAACGATCTAAACCGTAGGCGATGCCACCATGAGGAGGTGTACCATATTCAAAAGCCTCTAAGAGAAAGCCAAATTTGTTATGCGCTTCTTCCGGAGATAAACCAATGGCTTCAAACACCTGCTGTTGGATATCCCCTTGATAAATCCGCAGACTTCCACCACCAATTTCTAACCCATTTAACACCAAATCATAAGCTTGGGCGCGGGCAGTTTTTAAATCGCTGATATCTTCAGGATGGGGTGCTGTAAAGGGGTGATGCAGTGCTTCTAGGCGTTTTTCATCAGCATTCCACTCAAACATGGGGAAATCTGTAATCCACAGCAAATTGATTTTTTCAGAATCAATTAATTTAAACTCTTTAGCCACAACTTGCCGTAATCTGTCTAAAGTTTTATTGACAGTAGCAGTGTCACCAGCCCCAAATAATAATAAGTGACCGGCTTTAGCACCTGTACGCTGTAGAATCTCCTGTTTTTGGGCTTCGCTGAGATTATCTTTAATGGCGCCAATGGTATCAATTTCGCCATTTTCTCTCACCCGGATGTAAGCCAAACCTTTAGCACCGGCTTCGCTGGCTTCTTTAAATAAGTCACCACCTGGCTTAATACGGACATTAGAAATGGCATCGTTACCGTTGGGAATCGGCAGAATTTTTACGATACCACCATGAGCGATCGCATCTCGAAAAACTTTGAATCCAGAGTCTTTTAAGACATCAGAAACATTGACTAATTCCAAGCCATAGCGAGTATCTGGTTTATCACTACCATAGCGTTCCATCGCATCAGCATAAGTGAGGCGGGGAAATGGCAATTTTAACTCAATACCTTTGACTGTTTGGAAAATATGAGCAACTAACTTTTCGTTCAACCCGATAATTTCTTCTTGCGACATGAAACTCATTTCCATGTCCAACTGCGTAAATTCTGGTTGTCTGTCGGCCCGTAAGTCTTCATCACGGAAACAACGGGCAATCTGATAATATCTATCCATGCCAGATACCATGAGGATCTGTTTGAATAGCTGGGGTGATTGTGGCAAAGCAAACCATTCACCAGGGTT
Source organism: Nostoc sp. CCY0012 (assembly GCF_963920855.1). Lineage (NCBI taxonomy): Bacteria > Bacillati > Cyanobacteriota > Cyanophyceae > Nostocales > Nostocaceae > Nostoc > Nostoc sp. CCY0012. The sequence goes on from NZ_CAWUDM010000032.1 coordinate 27,503, forward strand.
GACGCGACTCGGTAAGATATAATCCCTCGCACCTTCTGGGGTGGAACGGGTGAGAATGGGAGTTTCCACTTCAATGAAACCTTCCAAATCTTCTAAGTAGCGCCGCATGGCTTTAACCACTTGATGACGCAGTTGCATATTTTGCGCCATGCGTTCTCGCCGCAAATCCAAATAACGATACTTCAACCGCAAGTCTTCCCGCACAGTTTCGGTATCAGCCGTGGAAACTTGAAATGGTAACTGTTTACGAACGCCGTTGAGCAGTTCAATATGATCAGCGTAGATTTCCACCTCGCCTGTAGGGATGCGGGGATTTAAAGATTCGTCGGGACGTTGTGTTACCCTGCCAGTAATGGCAACAACATATTCATTCCGTAGAGAGTTTGCCTGTTCGTAAGAATCTGGGGTGCGTTGGGGATCACTGACAATTTGGACAATGCCAGAGCGATCGCGTAAATCTAAGAATATCACGCCCCCATGATCGCGGCGACGGTCTACCCATCCGTACAAGGTAACAGTTTCTCCAATATCTTTTTGTCGGAGTGCGCCGCAATAGTGAGTTCGCATAGGTGTTAGTTTTATTCTGTCGGGCTAGATGGGTGAGTAAAATGTCAAAGCTTTCCCATTATCTAGCATCAATAGTAATTGTAGTAGTTTCAGTTCAAGAAAAAAATTTAGATTACCTTTAACCTATTACTCATACTTTCTGCCCCGCCACTCCCGTGGAGTGTGAAATGCAGATAAGAAAATCCTTAGCACTGCTAGGGGGTCAGCTAAAGGAGACAGCCAGAATAACCAGCCACCTTTGGCACTTTTACGATCATATGAAGGTGCGATCGCTAATAGCATCGCAAAGCGAATCACCAACAGAAATACGTTGAGTCCCAATAAGAAGATATGGGGGGATGGGATGATGGGGGGATGGGGGAAAAACAGCAGGTAAGTTAAGACAATTGGTAAAGGTAGACCTTGCACGGCTGATAGTAGCCATAAGTCTCCCCAGATTTGCGCTGATGGCGATGCGTCTTTGAGGTCGAGGCTGCGTCCCCACTCTTTCCAGGTTTCTATAGCTCCTTCGTACATCCGTACTTTCAGCACTTTGGCGCCATCTAAAAAGCCCACTTTAAACCCTTGGGCTGCAATGTGTCGCGCTAATGTGACATCATCACAAAAAGAATTACTGGCACTGATATAACCACCCACCGCAGCTAAAACTGAGCGCCGACATAAAAAGCATTGCCCATTAGCCATGACCCGTTCTGGCTGGTCGGTATTGATCCCAGCAGGGTCAAATCTGTAAAGCAGTGTCATCAATAATGCTGGTTGCAGTAAGCATTCTCCTGGATACTGAAGGATAAATTGAGGTGAAAGGGAAACCAAATCATATCCTTGTGCTTCGGCTGTCTTCACCAAACTTGCTACTAAACCCGGATGCGGCTGGGTATCAGCATCCATTCCCAGAAACCACTGACTTGCTTCTGAACTATGCAAAAAGCCGTTATGCAAAGCCCAAGGACGACCCACCCAATTAGCAGGTAAGGGGTCATCAGTCATTAAGCGAAAACGGGGGTCTTCCTGCTGTGCAGTTTTCACTAAGTCGGGGGTACCATCTTGGGAATTGCTGTCTACCACAATAATTTCCCGCACTTCGTAGCTTTGACGACTCAAACCAGATAACAGAGGACTAATACGAAGCGCCTCGTTTAACGTGGGAACGACGACACTGACATTACCCAAAATTTCTGGTGTGGGCTGTTGTGGTTGAATGGGCGGATGGCGTCTAGGCCCCTTAACCAGCCGTGAAAGTAAAATCGCTGTTGCTGGTAGTTGGATAAGTAGCAATAGCAAAGATATGACGCTTCCTACTGTTAAAGCGTTGTCCACAGTTAAAATATTTTGCAATTAATGTTGTTGGAAAAAGAAGAGGCTAGTACCGCTGCGCGGAAGTCAAAAGTCAAAAGTCAAAAGTCAAAAGGCTTATCAAACAGGCTCTTTGACAATTTCAAATGGTATGCCTATTTACGCCGTGCTGTACTAGGAGCTAGGGGCTAGAGGGTAGAGGCTAGGGAGATGAGGAAGTGTTTTCAGGTTTTTACCAAAAGATAAGGTTTAAAGCCGAGTAGAATTGTGGGTGGTTTTTCTCCCTTGCCCCCTTGCCCCCTTGCCCCCTACTTTTTCACCTAGTCCCTATTCCCTAACTTTATTTCAAGGCGACTTTAATACTGGCCACGGAGACTTTGTTATTTGTTGCTTCAACGTTAACTTGCTCAGATGCGGCTGTCCCTTTTAACCAAAATCCTACAGCCGGGGTTACACCTAGCACTAAGCCCAATAACACAGGAATGGAAAATCCAGCGGCTATGCTCATAACTGTGGCGAAACCAAAGTTGCTTAAATAAACGATTAAGGGTAAATTAAGCTGCGATCGCTCGAATTTAATCGGGTTATTTTTCCATAGCAAGGCTGCTACAGTCATAAATACTATTCCTGTACCTAACCAACCTGCAAAGTTTTGGTAAGGCATTCCGAAGAAAGCTCCTGGTTGTTGCCAATACCAGAACGGCAAAGAGGTTTGACTCATGGCAGGGTCAAGAACAAAATCCCAACAAGTGAGCAATAAAGAACCCAACACAATCGCCCCTGTATGACGCCACCAGCTAGGTTTGGTATCCACTGATAAACCAGCACGCGCCAGCAGGTAAGCCGCGCATCCTACATAAAACCATGACAAGGGAATGGTAAACGGCACTAAACCACCAATTTTATAACCCAACCCACTCAGGTAGCTGTAATGACCAAAGGGAAAGCCTGTGCTTGTTCCTAATAATTCACTGGTTAAGGAAATCAATATTGCAGGCAGCATAAATGCCAAAATTCGACCCAAACCCAAAGTCCGCAAACCATACAAAAATACAGTTGCTGCGCCCAAGATGATATAAACTACACCGCCGCCTGCCATACTCCACTGCATGGCGGTCTGCCCAACATCGGATAAATGTAAAATTACTTCGGCATTAGGTATAACTAGTAGTATGCCTACCAATCCAAACACCATTGACACGATATGACCAATCAGGCATACGCGTTCAGCTATAACAAGTTGTTTCATGATAAGTCCTTAACAAGATGTGACACGTGGCTACTCGGCTGCTAATAGTTTACAAATGTTTACGAAAATATTTAACTAATTTTTACTGTAATTATCTGTGAAAGTGTTTAAGTTTGCTGGGCAAGAGTATCAAAGCCTATTGATAGAATCTAGAAAAAATAGGATGATAAACTTATAGTCTAAGCCATTGCAGTCAAAATCTATCTAACTGAATATAGTGTTGTGCTAGTTAGCATGAGAGCTTGCATCTACAATTTACCAGCCTCTTGCTATACAGAGATATATTTTAGGGGAGATAAGATTTAAAGTAAAACCAAAATTTTGGTGACACTGCTTGTTCAATGACAGCTTGATTTATTCAGGGCGACACTAACCCATGTCAATTGTAAAAAGACTTCCCTGGATTTCCTTGGTACTAGTACTGCTGAGTTACAGTACATTGGGTTGGGTATTATCGGAAACACAAGCACCCTTGTTTGTATGGATAGCGTTCATGCTGACTATTTTACTGTTAGTTGGCAGCTTGACTATTCCTTGGACAACAATGGCTAAATACTCTAGTGTATTATTGCAATCCAACCTCAGATCTTTTGCTGCTACTATTTTTTGCGCCTTTTTATTTTTTCTAATGCTTGCTTGGTTCCGAATATTTCTGGATACTTTGCTAATTATTTCTGCGGTTGTCTTGGCGAAAATCGACTTTCAATCCGCTGGTTTTAAACAAGGGCAGGCTTTTTTAATTACGTCTATATTTTCATTAGCAGGTTTAGCCCTGGGAAAAATTCTGCATGTGGGATTTTCACAGCAGCTATGGTAATTATCTTTTTAATTCAGTTATGAGGGTGGGCAATACCCACCCAAATTATCTACACAGCTACTGCTTCAACTGTTGCGGCAACTGGGTAAACACTAATTTTTTTGCGGGTTTTACCTTTTCTTTCAAAGGTGACTACACCGTCAACTAAGGCAAACAAAGTGTCATCGTTGCCAATTCCAACATTGTTACCAGGGTGAAATTTAGTTCCGCGCTGACGTACGAGAATGTTTCCTGCACGTACAGTTTGACCGCCGTAACGTTTCACACCCAAGCGCTGGGCATTAGAATCACGACCGTTACGCGTACTACCTGTTCCTTTCTTATGAGCCATAATTTCCTCTTGTGTTGCTTTTTTTTATGATTCAGCAGTATCTTCTACAGGGGAATTGTCGGTGACTGGAGGTTCAGCAGTTACGCCTTCTTCAGCAGCGAACACCTGACCATTTAGGGTGATGGAATTAATCATAAGTCTAGTGATTTCCTGGCGATGCCCCCGTTTTTTGCGGGTTTTCTTTTTCGGCTTCATTTTATACACCAGGACTTTGCGACCTCTAAGATTACGTAACACAGTCCCTTCTACAGTCGCCCCTGCCACTAACGGCTGACCAATGGTGACTTCGCCGTCGTGTTGTACTAGTAATACAGATTCTATTGTAACTTTTTCGTCCGCTTCCACATGAAGCAGTTCCACATCGTAAAAGCGGCCTGGCTCAACTTTAAATTGCTTACCGCCAGTTTCAATAATTGCGTAGGTCATGAATGAAATTGTCCTTGAAGTTGCCGTACAGGTAGCTGGCTTTCTCTTGTAGAGATGCGATTGATCTAACTTTGATGAATCGCTGTTGCTAGCTTTTGTGATATGTCTACCTGATCCGAGCAGGAATTAGACAGACAATCTATAATCATATGTTATTAAATGGATTTCGGTCAATCCCAATATGACTTGATATTTTGGCTCAAACTGAGTTTGCGTGATTTAGCGGAATTGCGGTAACTAGCGATGTAGTTACTAGAGACACAGAACAGCACTAACACATCTGGGTAACAATATGCGTTGCTCAGATTTTTTCTTGATGACATACAGCAACTACAAATAGTGAGAGCATAGGTAAGAAAAAATACCATATATGCTCTCTTTGCCAATTAAATCGTTCTACCTATTAGCACTGGCTCCAATCTGCTGCAACTCTCTGTATGCTTCAATCCGGCTCTGATGACTGTGGGATACAGGCGTAAATTTATCACGTGTGCGTTGAGTTGGTACTGAGATTTTAGTTACCATCGCAAATGGTGCCACACCGGGATAATCGTCCATACGCACTACTACTTGTGCATTCGTTCCCAAATCAGAAATAGAATACCTGCTTCCCCTGGTGGTAACACATTCTTCATCGGTTTGACCTACTTTGATATTACGTTCGTAGGTGTCCGGTTCAGTATCGACAATCGCGCCTTTTTTATCCAGCAGTACGAGATCCCACTCTGTGGCCAAGTTGCCATCGTTGCGGACTTTGACACATACCTTGAGTTCATCATCACTCCAGCGATCATAGATGCGATTAGCTGTAACACTGGCCACTTTTAGACTATGAATGGCTTGATTACCCAAAGCCTTTTCACCCAATTGACTCACCGCCCAATAAGCGTAATCTGCTTGGCGCTTACAAGGCCCAGTCATGCCAATTCCACCCCATAGTTTGGGATTGGTGAGATAACCAAAGGAGTCCCGACTGATTTTTTCCCAGAGAGAGCGAGCTTCGCAAATCTTGTAGAGATCCTTGCGAAATTCCGCTTCGCACTGTTCTTTAGTTTTACCTGTTTGTGTCAACGTGGCATAACAAATATCATGCTGTTTACATGCAGGATCAAAGGTTGCGTAATAAGGAAATAAGAAAAACTTCGTTGCAGCGGTTCCGGCTGCACTACCACTTGGCCCACAGTGGCCGCTTGCAGCTTGAGCCGATGGCAGTTGAATCGCGTTCTGATTGATTGACAAGTTAGAAATATAGCTAAACGTAATCACACTGAGAGCAAACGTAGCGATTTTAGTAAGTTTTGAACGAAACATTTGATTTCTCTAGAACGGTAGAAGTAAGTAAACACTAGTTGTCCCCACCTTGCTAAAGCCTTGCTAAAGCCTTGCTTTATCTAACCTTTTCGTCTACAAGGATGAGATTAGAGGGTGGAGTTTTTCTGGTGTAATTAAGTAATCAAGCGCACATTATACGATTCCGCATACTGGTGCTACTAATACCGATTCTTTACAATTACAATACCTGCGCCAAGAAAAGCCCCACAGACTAGAAGTCTGGGGCTACACAAACAAAGCCCACCTCCGTGGGCTGAAATTTTTACAGGCGGAGGAAACAGCCTTTGTTTTTATAGTCCTACTCTTCTATTAGCTAATTTCTTCCCTGCACTGCAAAGTCATTCATGAATGCGGTAAGCGATCGCAGCGTAAAATGGATCTCCTCCTGGTGCGCCCAACCACTGCAAGAAGTTCGGTACTGTTGATTGATGAACGATGATTTCTGGATCTGTAAATCCGGGTACTGAGGTGAAGTAGCGCTTGACTAATTCTACCCGCGTGGCTTCTGAAGCATCTCGCCAAACCTGAATCGCCTTTTGGTAAAACATACGGTTGGAAAAGCTGATAATTGCTACACCACCAGGTTTGAGGATGCGGTGAATTTCGGAAAAAACAGCTTCCGGATATTGTATATACTGCACGGAAACACAATTGAGAACCGCATCAAAACTTTGATCTGGCAGGGGTAATTGCGGATTATCATTGATATTTTGGACAAAGTAATGATTTAGCCGGGGATTCCGTCCTAGTTCTTCGGCATTGAGTCCATGTCCTTCCACATGGGCAAATTCCATCTCTTCTGGTAGATGAGATACCCAACTGCTCATCAGGTCAAGTATCCGCGTGTTAACTTGGAGGCGATCGCCATATAAATTTGTTAGCTGTTGAATAAATCCTTCATCTACATGGGTGACAAAGCGGGGATAATCGTAAAACAACTTGTCATCCGTATCATCTAATTTTTGGCGTTGATCAGGTTTTAATAGCATAAATATCTAAATTTGGGAGATTTCACCCTAAAATGGCGTAATTGTCAGTATTAATTCATTAATTATTTTGTAACATATTTTAATATTATCTATTCGATGTTATATAAATTACGTTTATTACAACCTATTTGGCAGCAAATCCGTTTAGCAGCGGTATTTCCTTATATTAGTTTGTTACTTTGGATACTCCCCTTATTGCTATTCAGTTCTGGGGAAAATAGCCTCATGGCACATGATGAAGGACTTTACGCCAGGCGATCGCGTGTGATGTTTGAATCTGGCGATTGGATAGCGCCTTGGGGAACTGTCCATCATAAAACCCCAGGCCCTTATTGGATCATTGCTATTTCCTATCAGTTGTTTGGTATTAGTGAAACTAGTGTGCGACTACCGAGTATGATGCTTGGTATTTTGAGCGTATTTCTGATATATGCAATTGGCGAAATCATCCTGAATAAAAGACTAGCTTGGCTAGCTGGGGCGATTTTAAGTGTGCAATTTCTCTGGTTGCAATATTGTCGTTTAGGCACTCCTGATGTGCCGATGATATTTCTAGTACTGTTGGCGATTTGGTGTTTATTAAAAGCAGAATTACATCCTCAATATGACTATTTTTGGAGTGTTATTGCTGGTTTAAGTTTGGGTCTGGGCTTCTTAGTCAGAAGCTTTATGATTTTTTTACCAATTATCGCTTTATTGCCTTATTTAATTGGAGAACAGCGCCGTCATCGTCATCTTACCAATCCTATTTTATATTTAGGTTTTATAGCAGGGTTGATTCCTACCTTTAGTTGGTTATGGTTTAGCTGGCTACGTTACGGCAATGATAGTTATCAGGAATTACTCAGATTTGTTTTCCAATTAGGGTCTAATGAACGTGCGGGGAATGGATTGATATTTTATTTATGGAATGTGCCACTCAAAGCATTTCCTTGGTTCTTTTTTGGTCTTTTAGGCTTAGTTTTATTATTGCGTCGTCCTATTAATCGCTATCAATTAATATTAGTTGGCTTTCCAGTCGTACTGTTTGCCGAACTCAGTGTTTTTTCTACTCGTTTATCTCACTATAGTCTTGGTCTTTATCCCTTTATAGCTTTGTTGGCGGCTGTGGGTTTAGAGTGGTTGGGGCGGGGAATGAGGGATACCAAAAAATTACCCCATGACTATATCAAGAAAATTTCGCGTAATCTCAGTTATGCCTTTGGGGGATTGGGTATTTTACTGGTGGTGGCGGGTACAGTTGTGGTGATGTGGGTAAATGATGTTGATATCCGCAAATACGCACTTATCGGCTTGATGATGGGTTGGGGTTGGTTAATTTTGCCGATGGTATGGATTGGTCGTTACCAATGGAATCAAAAGTTTCTCACTACTGATTATTGGCTAGCTGGTTGGTTAATTCCTTGTTGGCTAGCTTTAGCTATGGCAGGTAGTTTGGGCTTATTTAGCGATTATAATCCTGAGGTGAAAAATTTTCTCCAACAGCCTGCGATCGCCTCAATTCTCCAAACTCATCCGATTTACTTTGTGCAAGTGGAAGGTAAAACTGGTGTACTACTCAATTTTTACACTCCTATTCATGGTGAACCAGTAGAATCTATTTCCCAATTGCCAGCTTCTAGCTATGCTTGGACTTCTGCTGTTCAGGCGACGCAATCAACTACACCCCACAACGTTCTCGGTACTGTGCAACAGCATCAATTAATCCAAGTTGCTGAATGATACCAGCAAGGAATTAGGGAAATAAGGGAGAATGATAGAAGTGATTTTTCCCCATGTCTCCAGTGCCTAATTCCTATTCCCCAACTACAGTGTTAAGTTGCTTGCCGATAATTCTGGAGACATCCCCACCGTGGGAAAATCAAATAATGCTAGAAGTAGAGTTTAGAGAGGAACACCCTATAATATGCATCTGAGTGAAATCACCCATCCTAACCAGTTGCATGGTTTGTCGATCCGGCAACTGCAACAAATTGCCCGTCAGATTAGAGACAAGCACCTACAAACCGTAGCAGCAAGTGGAGGACATCTGGGGCCTGGTTTGGGTGTTGTCGAGTTAACACTAGGGCTTTACCAAACGCTGGATTTGGATCGGGATAAAGTCATTTGGGATGTAGGACACCAAGCTTATCCCCACAAATTACTTACAGGACGCTACAGTAACTTTCATACTCTCAGGCAAAAAGACGGAGTAGCAGGTTATCTCAAGCGGTGCGAAAACAAGTTCGATCACTTTGGTGCCGGACATGCTTCTACCAGTATTTCCGCAGCACTGGGCATGGCTTTGGCGCGAGATTTAAAAGGGGAAAAATTTAAATCAGTCGCTGTCATTGGTGATGGTGCTTTAACTGGGGGTATGGCTTTAGAAGCTATCAACCATGCAGGACACATGCCCAAAACAAACCTGCTGGTTGTTCTCAACGACAACGAAATGTCCATATCTCCCAACGTGGGGGCGATTCCCCGTTATCTCAACAAAATGCGCCTGAGTCCACCGGTGCAGTTTATCAAGGAAAATCTTGAGGAACAGCTCAAACAAATTCCTTTTGTTGGTGAGTCCCTGTCCCCCGAACTCGGACGCATCAAAGAAGGCATGAAGCGTTTAGCTGTGCCTAAAGTCGGTGCAGTTTTTGAAGAATTAGGCTTTACCTATATCGGGCCAGTAGACGGGCATAACTTAGAAGAATTAATCACCACTTTCCAACAGGCACACGAAATCATTGGGCCAGTATTGGTACATGTGATTACAGTCAAGGGTAAAGGTTATGAAATCGCCGAAAAAGATCAAGTAGGCTATCATGCCCAAAGTCCCTTCAACCTGACAACAGGCAAAGCTGTTCCCTCCAGCAAACCCAAACCCCCGGCTTATGCCAAAGTCTTTTCTCACACCCTAGTCAAACTGGCGGAACAAAACCCCAAAATTATTGGGATTACGGCAGCAATGGCTACAGGAACAGGTTTAGATAAGCTGCAAGCCAAATTACCTAATCAATATATTGATGTCGGTATTGCCGAACAACATGCTGTCACCCTAGCTGCGGGACTGGCATCCGAAGGGATGCGCCCTGTGGCTGCTATCTATTCCACTTTCCTGCAACGGGGTTACGACCAAATCATTCATGATGTCTGTATCCAAAATCTGCCGGTGTTCTTCTGTCTAGACAGAGCAGGCATCGTTGGTGCTGATGGCCCCACCCACCAAGGTATGTATGATATTGCCTATCTACGTTGCATACCTAATATGGTGATGATGGCACCCAAAGACGAAGCCGAACTGCAACGCATGATAGTGACTGGCATTAACCATACTAGTGGGCCCATATCTATGCGTTTCCCTCGTGGCAACGGTTACGGTGTGCCTTTGATGGAAGAAGGCTGGGAACCTTTAGAAATCGGGAAAGCCGAAATTCTGCGCCACGGAGATGATGTGTTAATTCTGGGTTACGGCACAATGGTTTATCCGAGTATGCAAGCGGCGGAAATTCTCAGTGAACACGGCATTCAAGCAACTGTGATTAATGCCCGGTTCGTCAAGCCTTTGGATACTGAATTGATTTTGCCTCTAGCGAAACAAATCGGCCGTGTCGTCACTTTAGAAGAAGGCTGTGTTATGGGCGGTTTCGGTTCTGCGGTGGCAGAAGCCTTACTAGATGCTGATGTCGTGGTTCCAGTGAAGCGTATTGGTGTGCCAGATGTATTGGTAGACCATGCTACACCAGATGAATCTAAGTCAGAACTAGGTTTAACTAGCCGTCAAATAGCAGAAAGAGTTATGGCAGCTTTCTTTCAGCAAAAATTATCGGCTGTTGTTTAGTTAATAGTTAATGAAAAAGGAGTGGGTTCTTTTCCCACTCTTCTATATCCAATAGGATTTTTAGAGCCAAGCAGTTGGGTTTATGGGTAATTAATGAGGGCTGCAACTAATTGTTGTCATACCATTAGTGGAAACTGAAACATATACTCTATATTCGGCTGGACATATTTGTATAGAGTTACCTTGTCTAATTTCAATATCTTGTGCAAGCTGGCAACTTTGGAACTGCCCTTGATTATCAAAAGATATATATCTTTGAGCTTGGCAAAAAAAAATTAGATGTCCCTGAACTGGAACTAGATAACTGTACTGTCATGTCTTGACCAAGCACGCAACTTGCTAGTGAGTTATTGGCATAATTACTAATTGTTCCGGGTTCACAAACAATTGATGCTTGAGCAGGCAGAGAAGCAACAAAATTAATTGTTAAAAGTCCCCAAGTATAACTTAAAAATGCCAAAGTTTGAGAGCAAATTCTCATAAAAAAATACAACTTTAGTTAGTGTATTTATTCTAGGAGTTTTGATATTTTAAATCTCAGGTGTAATTTACTGAAAAATAATATCTCTAACTTTAAAATGACTTAACATTTAACGTTGGTAAAATTAATATTATTAATTTGAACGCGCTGCTAGGAATTAGCCAGTCCCCAGTCTTTAGTCGCTCACCCCCAATAAAACACTGTCAATGCGATTGAAGTTTTCAGAAGGTATTAATATTTGAGTCAGTGCAACTAACTATAGTGCCTGAAAAACAGCTAAAAAACCAGAGGCAATCGCAACCTGAAGGCAGAGTATGACTGACTTTTTAATGACTACCCTAATATCCACACCTATTAAAGAACCGGTACCGGTTTTTCTGATGATTTTGGGGATTATGCTCATCGCCCCTCTGTTATTTGAGAAAATTCGCCTACCTGGAATTGTGGGATTAATTTTGGCTGGGGTCGTAGTCGGGCCAAATGGACTAGGACTGTTGGCACGAGATAACACAATCATCCTGTTGGGAACAGTGGGTTTGTTATTTCTCATGTTCATGGCTGGACTGGAAACAAGCCTAGATGACCTGAAATATAACGCTGATAAGGCAGTTCTTTTTGGACTGGCTACTTTTCTCGTACCGATGATCTTGGGTACGGGAGCCATGATGGCCATTGGTTACGGTTTGTTGCCAGCTGTTCTGGTGGCATCCTGTTTTGCCTCCCATACCCTATTAGCGCTACCTGTAGCTAGCAAACTGGGAATTATGCGTTCTCAGGTGATGACTACTACTTTGGGAGGGACATTAATTACCAATGTTTTGGCGTTGTTGGTCTTAGCAGTGGTGGTAAGGGCGCATCAAGGTAATTTAACCTTACAGTTTTGGCTAACCTTGATTCCTTCACTGATTGTCTACACCTTCCTCACACTTTGGGGACTACCGCGTTTGGGACGCTGGTTTTTTCAGCGCTTTGGACACGACGAAGGGGCAGAGTTTACCTTTGTTTTAGCTACTTTATTTGTAGTTTCCTATGGGGCAGAATTAATCCAAATTGAGCCGATTATTGGTGCTTTCTTAGCGGGTGTTGCCATTACCCAACTGATACCGCACCTTAGCCCCTTGATGAATCGGATTCAGTTCATTGGGAATACGCTATTTGTGCCATTTTTCCTGATTTCTGTAGGCATGTTGGTGAATCCATTAATTCTGATTCAAGAACCACAAGCCCTAGTAGTATCAGGTGTCATGGTGGCTGCTGCTATTGTTGCCAAATTCCTTCCGGCTTGGGGTGTAGGTAAGTTATTCGGATTCAACTTTGACAATATTATGGTGCTGTTTGGATTATCGGTAGCGCAAGCAGCCTCGACTCTGGCGGCGATTACAGTTGCTTTTAATATTGAGTTGGTTGACCAATTAACAGTCAACGGCACCATCGCCATGATTTTAGTTACCTGCATTGCTTCTCCTTGGATTACAAATCAGTGGGGACGAAACCTCAAGCCCGGAGAAACCAGTGTTACCACTCCGCAGACAGCAAATATAGGCGATCGCGTGTTAGTTCCAGTTGCTAACCCCAGTACTGAAGACAACTTGCTTCAGTTGGCGATTTTATTAGCAAAATCATCTACGGGTACTTTATTACCGCTGCATATCCTACTAGAAAAAAGCGCCCCCATTTCCCTAGAAGATAAAACAAGACAAAACCAATTACTATCAACCGCCGAAATGATTGCTCATGCTGCGGTTGTCGATGTTACCCCCATTGGGCGAATTGACGAATCGATTGATAAAGGTATTGCCCGCGTAGCAGAAGAAAAACAAGCCAGTGTCATTATCTGCGGTTGGAAAGGTTACTCTACATATCAAGAAAACTTATTTGGTGGTGTCATTGACAAAATTGTCCAACGTAGCTCAGTACCCGTTTTAGTCAGTCGATTCCCGCTACCAATTGAGCATACAAATCGAGTATTTTTGGCATTCACTACCCAGCAAACTTACGCTAGTTCTTTTGGGCAGAGTATCCAATTAGCTAAAAGTTTGGCGACGGAACTCAAAGCATCTCTACAACTATTACAAGTAGTCCCAGTCAGAGGAGCCAAGGTTGATTTAACTAATGCTGGTATTCCCGCAGATACACCAATTCAACAGGTACGAGGTAATTTTGTCCGCCAAGTTTCTCGGTTACTCACAACCAACGACTTATTAGTATTAAATGGCACAGTAGAACAGAAAACACAACTATTTTCACTGCTCGGTCATGCACCAGAAGCGATCGCTCGTAGTCACCCTGAGGTAGCAATGATTATTGCTTATTTTCCGCAATAAAACAGCCCCTCAGACTGGAAGTCTGGGGCTACACAAACTAAGCCTGCCTACGCAGGCTAGAATCATATGATTAAACTGGCACTGCTTGACGCACTTCTACAGGTTCGCCTGTCAAGCTAAAAGCACGGACTTCGGTAATTTTTACCTGTACCAACTGCCCTCTTAATTCATTGATATCGCCAGTAAAGAAGGTTAAACGATTACCGCGTGTCCGTCCCATTACTTGGGTGGGATCTTTAGAGTTTTGCTCTTCTACCAACACTTCTTCAACGCGTCCCATGTAACGCTGCGATCGCTCAGAGGCTTTGACGTTGACTAAATGGTTTAATCTTTGTAGGCGATCGCTTTTCACTTCTTCGCTGAGTTGATTTTCCCAGATAGCGGCTGGTGTTCCGGGACGTGGCGAATATGCGGCTGTGTTCAACAAATCAAAGCCAATATCTTCTACTAGTTGCAAAGTCTTTTCAAATTGTGCTTCTGTTTCTCCCGGAAAGCCGACAATGGCATCACCACTAATTGACGCATCAGGCATATAGCGGCGAACAGTATCAATAATCCGGCGATATTTTTCATGGGTATAACCCCGCGACATCGCTTTTAAGATTTCGTTATCTCCAGATTGAAAAGGAATGTGGAAGTGTTCGCACACTTTGGGTAACTCGGCACAAGCTTGAATTAATCTCTCAGTGAAATAGCGGGGGTGACTAGTAGCAAATCTTAGCCGTTCAATTCCCGGCACATCATGGACATAATAAAGCAAATCCGTGAGTGTGTGCAAATGCCGACCTTCTGGTGTTGCACCAGGCAAATCTCTGCCGTAAGCATCAATATTTTGACCGAGTAGGGTCACTTCTTTGTAACCTTGTCGTCCTAATTCTTCCATTTCTGCGCGAATCGCTGACGGCGTACGAGATTGTTCCACACCCCGCACATTAGGCACTACGCAATAAGTGCAGCGTTCATTACAGCCGTAAATCACATTCACCCATGAGGTAACTTTGCTATCCCGTCGCGGCTGGGTGATATCCTCCATAATGTGAACCGCCTCAGTAGCCACAACTTGCTGACCCTCTAACACGGTTTCTAGTAAATCCTTGAGACGATTAGCGTGTTGTGGCCCCATCACCAAGTCTATTTCTGGCACTCGCCGCAACAGAGTTTCACCTTCTTGTTGAGCAACGCAACCAGCGACAATCAATGTTAAATCCGGCTGTTCATGCTTACGCTTGGCTTGTCTACCAAGGTAAGAATATACTTTCTGTTCAGCATTATCACGAATAGTGCAGGTATTGTAGAGAATTAAATCTGCTTGATTAGGGTCTTCTATAAACTCAAAGTCCATGTCTTCTAAAATACCAGCCATGCGCTCAGAGTCGGCTTTATTCATTTGGCAACCGAAGGTAATAATGTGGTAGCGGCGTTTAGAAGTGGTCATGGGAAATTATGTTTAATTAAGTGTTTGTAATTTAGGGAGAGAGGCTAGGGGTTAGGGGTTAGAGGCTAGAGTAATGTACCTCATTTAGATGAAAAGTACTGATGATGCTATATTCTCATTCTATAAAAGTATAGAAAAAGCAACCTGAGTGCAGAGGCGATCGCCCAATCCCCAATACCTAGCTAGCTAGTTTGTTCTACTTCTGTTGTTAACTTCTGTCCTATTTTGGGTTCAGTTCCCGCCAGCAGCCGCTCAATATTACTACGGTGACGCAAAATTACATACAATCCGCCAGCGATACCAAATAAAATGTAGGGCAAGGGTTGATGTAGAATCGCCATCAAAAAAGCAACAGCGATCGCACCTGCAATAGAACTCAAAGATACTATCCTCGATATAGCTACAATAACGGCAAATATACCTGCTGTGGCTAAACCTACTTGCCAATTCATCGCTAATAAAATTCCTAAACTGGTAGCAACTGATTTTCCCCCAGTAAAGCCGAGAAAAATGGATTTACTATGTCCCAGGATGGCAGCTATGCCAGCTAAAGTAATCATCCAAGGTTGCCATAGGTTAACATCTACCGTTGCCGGGATAAAATTTTGTATAGAGGCAAAGCTAAACAACCAGTAAACAAGAGCGATCGCTAATACGCCCTTTAAACAATCCACAACTAAAACCATTGCTCCTGGCCCTTTACCCAAAGTTCTTAACACATTGGTTGCACCAGTGGAACCTGAGCCAACTTCTCGAATATCAATACCTTTTAACTGCTTCACAGTGATGTAGCCGGTAGGAAAGGAACCCAAGAGATAAGCTACAACCAAAGTCACACTGCATAAAGTGAGCCAAATAGCCATAAAAAGTTAAAAACTGTAATATTTAATCTTGTTCATTAGTCATTGGGAAAATAACCTCCCCATTACCCCTTTTTTTCCCACTCCCTACTCCCCCACTCCCCACTTTACTTAAAAGTCATCATTATAATTTCTCATAACTTTGGGGTCAGGAGCAAAGGCTAACCACAAAGGAAATTGCAGCATTGCCAAACTGATTTGCTCTTCCGAATCATCAATGATAATTAAGGGCATTTGATTAGCTTTCACCAATCTATCTGCTTTCTGTGCCAAAGCTTCCGCTGTTTCAAACAATACCACGCCTCTTTCGGGGCCGAAATCTGGGCGACCTATACCTAAGCAGTCTTGTAAACCGCGCCGCCATTCACCCAATCGCTCTGGTGTATTAGCTAATACTAAAGTGCGGAGGCGAACTGACAAGTCAGCGCTGGCGCTATCGCCATATAACCTGTGTAGGATAGAAATCGCGGCTGAAGCAATCAAAATATTCTGCAAGCGGCTACCCATTGTCCGCAAAGCACCTCGTCCCCCTTGGCTGAAAAACCAATTAGAGACACGTTCAGCATGGACAGGTTCAAAGGTGCGGCGCAGTTGCCAGGGTGGGCCATAGTAATCTGGTTTGCTGCGATATTGGTCAATTAAGCGGCGAATTTTTTTGGTAGTATCTTGAAACTGCTGTTGGGCAAATTGCGGTGTTCCTGGCTGGAGTTCAGCCGGTCGTTCCTGTTTGACAATCACTGGCGTTTCTTGTTCTACGACAGATGGCATCAATTGCAATTGTTCTGCTGCTGCTGCTAAATCTTGTAAACTCCCGGTGAGATAATCTTTAAAACCCTGGACACGAATTGCCAAATCTTGAGATGCTCCCGCAAACGTGGTTCGCATTTCGTTACGGATGCGTTCTTGACGGCGTTCTAGCTGTTCTACAGAAATTTGCAGGGCTTGTTTGCGTTGTTCTAACTGCACCAGCGACTCTTGCACCAGTCGTCCCATTGAACTTTGAGTTTCACTCAATTGTGCCTGAAGAGTTTTAGATAAAGCTTGCAGGTTAGCTATTTCTTTCCTCAGCGCGGCTTCGGTGCGTTGTAAATCTGCTACTCGCTGCTCTGCTTGAGTATACAGTGAATTATCTGGTAGTTCTAAGTTTGTTTCTGACTCTGGTACAGGAGTTTCTGAGGCTAACTGCACTGAAAATTCCACAGTTGACTCTTCTGTGGACTCAGTTGCAGAATCTGGTACTTCTGTAGGAGAAGTCAGTAACTCATTATCTGGTTGTGTGTCCACAGATAAAGTTTCCGCTGCTGTTTCCAGAACTGACTCTACAGATGAGTTGTCTGAATTGTCAACCTTAGGGTTTTCTGCTTGTATTTGCTCCAACCACTCATCAATTGGTTCTGGGGTTTGAGATGCCTCTGGGTTCATAAACAATAATGCAATTCCTATGATGCAAATAAATAGCTTTTTGAAATACAGTCTAAATTTCCAACTACCCAGTACTTATATACGTGGACAACGTTGTTCTAGACAAGATTTTAAGGTGTTGGGGTCAAACAAAATCGGTAAAAAGTGAATACTGTTAATTTCTTTAAAATAAAACAGGACAGGAACTCTATTCCAGAAGATACGCCAATTTTGCCATTCCTGGTAAGGAAAACGCCGCAGTAATTTTTCGCCTCTGTAAATATCTAAGTCTGTAGCGGTAAAGTGCAAACGTATCGTTACAGTTTGAAACAAAAGAAACAAGCCCAACAAAGCAATTACCGCTCCCACCCAAGGTTGCACCACCAGTAGGGGAATGGCAGCAATCACTAAAAATATGGGGATATTGTAGCTAGGCTTAAGTTCCACCGTTGATGTAGATTGAGACGCAAATGAACTGGTCACAGTTGCAAATCCTGTTTTATTAATAGATGTCCCTCCTATTTTAGAAGCTAGGGGAGCAGGGGGATAAGGGGACAAGGGGATAAGGGGACAAGAATGAAAATACTTTCCTCATCCTCCTCATAACCCTTGTATTAAGGCACTGCCGGTTCCTTGAAACATTAGCCATGAAAGAAAGAAGTTGCTAACAAATATAATCAGCAAAGAAGTAACCACAGCGGTAGTAGTTGATTGTCCCACGCCTTTGGCTCCTCCTGTAGTCGTCAAGCCCCAACTGCAACCAATAACGGCGATTAATAAGCCAAAGCAACACGCCTTAATTAAGGCAGTACAAATATCCCAAATCCCCAGAAGATTCCGGGCTGAATCTAGAAATACTGTGTCGGCGATATCATATACATTGGTCGCAATAATCAATCCCCCTAAAATCCCTGTCACCAAAGACAGAAGGGTTAAAATGGGCAGCATTAAACAGCACGCAAGTACGCGGGGGATAACCAGGTAATCAATGGGATCTGTTTTTAAGATAAACAAAGCATCGATTTGTTCAGTCACCTTCATGGTGCCGATTTCGGCTGCAAAAGCAGAACCAACTCGTCCTGCCAAAACTACCGCGGTGAGTACAGGCGCTAATTCTCGTGTCAATGCTACCGCCAGCACTCCCCCGACAAGATTACTTGCACCAAAATTGATAAACTCCCGCGCCACTTGAATAGTAAATACTGCGCCGACAAATACAGCTGTCAACAAGGCAATAAATAGGGAATCTGGGCCAACTGCTGCCATTTGCTCTATGGTGTTGCGCCAATTAATTTTGCCTCTCAGTAGGTGAACTATTACTTGTCCACCCAAGAAAATTGCTGCCAGCAGTCGCTGACTCCATGCCCCTAAACTGGATTTGGATGTAGTCTCACTCAATGTTTTGTAGCTAACTAGGTAACTGCATTAAGGATAGCGGATGTCTGTTGGTAGGGGAATGGGGAGTCAGGGACTTCCTATTAAGAAATGGGGAGCAGGGAGCAGGGAGCAGGGGGGAAAAAGAAAAATTGCATCTAAGTAGATTGGATAATTTCTTTTTTGGAAGTCCCTAAAGTTTTTTCTTCATCTCTAGCCTCTAGCCGCTAGGAGAAACATTAACTTAAATTAAACCTCATCTCAGAAAGATAAGCGGCGATCAGACCTGTGATGTGGTATCGTTACGAAACTACATTGTCTAAAAGCTTTATTTGTCAATACTTTCGGAGGTTTTTAGCCGTTTTAATGCTCAAATAATTGAATCTGAAAAGTAGCTGTTTATTTTAATGAAAACTTAAGATTTTTGACATATCGTCTGTTGTGGAGCGATCGCACGTATTGTGGAAGATGACATATGACTTTTTAGTTATTGTTCACTTCCTTTACAGGAGCTTTCTATAAATGACTGTTTTCACTAACTTTCTTCGCTCCCTACTGCTAACCATGCTTTTTAGTTTTGCCGCGCCCATGCTCTTGGTCGGTGGTGTCGTCTTTGTTTTACCACTCATTGGTCATGTTCCGGCTTTACAAGCGGCATCTGAGTCCAGCGCTACTCGAATCATACATTTTCTCGCCATTTTTGGTAGCGGGACTCCCCTGCATGGACTGCTCATCATTAGTTCGACTTGTAGTTTTGTCGGAGCGCTGTTTGATAGTTATGCTTACTACCGTTGTCAAATTTTACGCATAGATTCTTAAGCGGTAAGAATAGGTTTGGCAAAATTTACGACGTGGCTAATAGCCTGCTAGGTGTATACTAGGCAGGAATAATTATTGCTGGATATCTATATTATTTTTATTTTAAATTTAGGCTGTTTTAATCAATTAAGTCTCAAATAAAGACATATTTGGCTTATACGTCGTAAATGCATAAGAATACTAATTTTAGCTGATGCTATATTGAGCTATTTGCTGTTTGGCAACGGATAATTTATTGCAATTTTCCTGGCTTTTAAACCTGAAAAGGCTATATCAGCATGGTATGACCATAGCAGATAAAGATCTACGCCAAACCTAAAAATTTAATTAAGATTTTAGATGGCACAACACCTGTTGATGTTTCTCAACAGAGCAAATTAGGTCGTTTGACTGCTGGCCATTTTATATTGAGTGTATTATAGAGGTTTTTGAACTGCTCATGGTTTGGCCTTTTAAATCCAAGTTTCGTAAACAAATTGCCCGGATTGAAATTACTGGTGCGATCGCAGGTTCTACTCGCAAACGCGTGTTAGAAGCCTTGAAAACCGTAGAAGAGAAAAAGTTTCCAGCTTTACTTCTACGCATTGATAGCCCTGGGGGTACAGTAGGAGATTCTCAAGAAATCTACAGCGCCCTGAAAAGGTTACGCAAGAAAATGAAAATTGTCGCCAGTTTTGGCAATATTTCGGCTTCTGGCGGTGTCTACATTGGTATGGGCGCTGAACACATCATAGCTAACCCTGGTACAATTACTGGGAGTATTGGTGTAATTTTGCGGGGTAATAACTTGGAACGCCTACTGGAAAAAGTCGGTGTTTCGTTTAAGGTAATTAAGTCTGGCCCTTACAAAGATATTTTGGCATTTGACCGGGAACTGACTCAA
Source organism: Nostoc sp. CCY0012 (assembly GCF_963920855.1). Classification (NCBI taxonomy): domain Bacteria; kingdom Bacillati; phylum Cyanobacteriota; class Cyanophyceae; order Nostocales; family Nostocaceae; genus Nostoc; species Nostoc sp. CCY0012. The sequence goes on from NZ_CAWUDM010000032.1 coordinate 47,898, forward strand.
GCAGAACAAGGCATCTTGCAAGAATTGATTGATATCAGTTATCAACAGTTTGTCCACACAATAGCCGAGGCGCGTTCTTTGGAAGTCGAAACTGTGAAAAGTTTCGCGGATGGTCGGATATTTACCGGACAGCAAGCCCTAGAATTGGGTGTTGTAGACCGTCTGGGAACCGAAGAAGATGCGCGTTGTTGGACAGCAGAAATGGTTGGTCTTGATCCTGAGAAAACACCTTGCTATACCCTAGAAGAACGTAAACCTTTATTGAGTCGCGTTCTTCCTGGAAGTCGTCAGATTTCGTCTGGACTAGGAGCGGGAATTGATTGGCTGGAATTTGAAATGTCTACTAGTGGTCTACCACTGTGGTTATATCGACCATAAAGAACTAACAGTCATTGGTCAATAGTTTGTCATTAATGACCAATGACTCATGACTCGACTTATGACTAAATTAAGGAGGATTTTGGCGTGGAGTGGCAAATGAGGGCTATTCGTGGAGCAACAACTGTTTCGGAAAATACTATAGAAGCGATTCGAGAAGCGGTGACAGAACTACTAGATGAACTAGAACAACGAAATCAACTCCAACCAGAAGAGATGATTAGTGTAACTTTCTCTGTAACACGCGATTTGGATGTTGTTTTTCCCGCTGCGATCGCGCGATCGCGTTGTGGTTGGGATAATGTTGCTATGTTGGATGTACAGCAAATGCACGTCGAAGGTAGCTTACAGCGTTGCATCCGGTTTCTCATCCACGCTTACCTTCCAACCTCTACACCAATTAATCATATTTATTTGCGCCAAGCTGCTAGCTTACGTCCAGACTGGAGTTTACCTCAGTCGTTACAAGCATCACAGCAAGCAATTAAGTCAAAAGTTTAAAATACCTCTGTAAATTATATGTAAGAATCAGCACAAAATGAACTATTACAGTGGTGATACTGCTCAACCTACTGCCATTGGCGGCAGAATGTTTACTGAGCGGGGAACTGGCGTATGCGTAAAATTAGCAGATTTTTTGAGCATTATTGCCAAAATGGAGCAACCACTAGTAATTTTCACAAGTGAAGGGTATTTCACCAAAATCTACAAGTATGTCACAGCATACAAAGGTTTTGTGTTTTTTACAGAGTCTTTAGACCGCTTGGAATTTCGTAGCAATGTTGAAGTGATTCACGCTCAGAGTCTATGCACTGATATTTAAAGTTAACTAGAGTGCAACTACCTCCGGTAATCATAACTATTAATACTGATGCTTCTTGAGTTTAAATTGAAGATGTCAGCCACAAAAAGGCAAACTTCTCGGAAATGGAAGAGAGTTATACGCTTCTGTGGCTTCCCAAAGGATGGAAATATTCTCGTTCTTTTCCCCTTCTAGTCCCTTACAACTTCTGCAACAATTCCTGAGTCAATTGAGAGAATGCTTTAGAACCCGATGATTGGGGAGCATTTAACACAACTGGCATAAAACTATCAACAGCCTTAGCTACATTGAAATCAACTGGTATTTGTGCCTTACAAATTTTTTCTACACCAAAATCTTCCACAACCCGGTGCATTACTTGTTTGTAATATCGACCATTTAGCAAATTAGAACTAGCCATACTGAAAACAATTCCCAGCATTTTTATATCTATTTTGGCTTCCTGTTCATGACTGTCTTTTAATTGAGCAATGCGTCTTTCTAGCAGTTGAATACCCACTACAGATAAAGGTTCTGGTTTAGCAGGTAAAATGTAGAAATCACTGGCAGCTAAAGCACTACGAGTCAATAGATTATAACCAGGCGCACAATCTAGAAGAATAAAATCATACTCTTGACGCACAGGTTTCAAAATATTATTTATCAAGACTCTTTCAAAGCGATTCCAAACTGTTTCAAAGTCCTGTTCACCTAAAGCAGTGGCTTGTTGATGCAGCATTTCTGACACCACAAACTCATCATATAAGTCAATATCTCCCGGTAACAAATCTAGTCCAGGGAGATTACAAACCTGAGAGTGAATAATATCTTGAATCGTCAGCGTTGCTTCTGGTTCAGGATTAATAACTTGGTCTATTAAATATCTAAATGTTTTGCGTTGTTTACGCCGTTTGGCAAAGTCTAAAGGTGACATCAGACTAAGTGTGGCACTGATTTGGCTGTCTAAGTCCAGGACAAGCACCCGCTTACCATGATTTTTGGCCAAACAAGTAGCGATGTTGACGGTGAGGGTGGTTTTACCAACGCCGCCTTTCATATTTGCAGTAGCAATTACATATCCCATTGATTGATTCCTCTGATGACGCTTTCCCACTTAGGTAGCGTACACCCGTGTTGAACAATTGAAACTTCTGGTAAATTTAATCTTTTCCGGAACCTTAAAAGTTGTATCCGCAATATTGTCTCGATAGAGTATATAGCAACTAGACTGGAGTTGTGTAATTTTGGTAGTAACATTTGTCTCTCAATAAATTTGGGAAGAGGTTTATTTGATTTCTTATAAACTCCTATTTTAAGTAATGTTACGATACATGAGTTAATATTTATACATAAAAATAAGTAACTATTTTGGCTGAAATAATTGAGGCTGTGGCATAATAGAACACACATTAAGTATTTCTTACTTAACTCAATTTTCTGTTTAGAGGTAAAGAACTTGCCTTTTAATCCTGAGCTTTGCCGTAATGAAAGCGAAGTAGAAAGCAAACTTATAGTGCAATATTTACTACCAGAGCTAGGTTATACTCCTGATACCTGGCATCAAGAGGTGGCACTGGGTAGCATCCGTTTAGATTTCTTAGCATTTGCTGCACAAGTAATTCCCTTAGTTTTAGATGCGAACTCGCCGTTGAGTGTGGTGATGGAAGCAAAGCATCCTCAACAAAATTTAAATAATCATGTATCTCGGCTCAGGCATTATTTAACAAAGTTAAATATCAGATATGGGTTGCTGACTAATGGTAAGGAAATCAGAATTTATGAAAAGTTAGATTATGATGTTAACTTGGTATTTCAGTGTTTAGGTAAAGAAGTTGAGGATAAGATAGAAGAAATTCAAAATTTAATTGGCAGAAAAAATATTAAAGAAATTCAGTTAATACATGAAAATTTAGATATAGAAATAAAGAGGCAAATTTCAATGAAAATAATTGCAATCTACCACAATAAAGGTGGCGTTGGTAAAACTACTATCACAGTTAATCTTGCAGCAGCATTAAGAAAAAAAGGCAAGAAAGTTTTGTTAATTGATTTAGATAGTCAAGCTAATACTACTTTTGCTACGGGTTTAGTGAAATTTGAAGATGAAGAATTAGATGATTTAAAAGATGCAAATATTCTTCATGTGTTGCAATCAGATGATTCTTTTCCTATTACACAAATTAGTAGAAAATCACTATTTAGTAATCCGGAAATTGATGTAATACCTTCACATATTGATTTGATGAGGTATGAAAGAGAACTGGAACAAATGGATAATAAATGGACATTAGGTGAAAAATTAAAAGAGGTAGAGCAGCAATATGATATTGTGATTATTGATACTCCTCCAGCTATTGATTTGTTTTCTCAGATCGCTCTCCTCACCGCAGATTATTTACTTATTCCGTCGGATTTAAAACCTTTTGCTAATCAAGGACTTTTGAATGTAAATGAATTTACTCAGCGAATTAATAAACATAGAAAATATATAGGTAAGCAGAAAATTGAAGTACTTGGTGTTATTCCATGTAAAATTTCAACTAATGCTAGATTTATTCAATCTACTTTGCCAAAACGTATAGATTTGATTAGCAAGCGATATAATTTTCAGGTTATGGATACTGTTATTTATGAAAGAGAAGATTTAGCAAAATGTACCGAACAAGTACAAGTTGTAGGAAACATAGAAATACCAGATCCTCGTTCTGTAATTGATTTTAAACCAAATTCCACCTCTGCTCAAGAATTTGAATTATTAGCTCAAGAAGTTTTGCAAAAAATAGGAATGATTTAATGAAATTGTCAAATTCATTTATTGCTGTTAAAAAAATTAAATCTTCTGTACCTCGCTCAAATTTTTCAGAAAATGAATTAAGTCGTGTAGCAGAGTTGATTTTGAAAGTTGAAGGTGTTATCAACCCTTTAATTCTTCGCAGAAATAGTCCACAGTCATATGAAGTAGTTGATGGAAATTTTGAATATCATGCTGCTGTTAAAGCTAAAGAAATAGACTCTCAAAAAGGTGAGTATATCAGTGCCTTTATTATTGAACCAGAAAATGAGGAAGTTCTGGAGGAGCAAGTTAAATTGCTTAGATCGCAAAACAATACAAGCAATAAAGTTTTGAATATTGAAGAAAATAAAGATTCAATATCAATGGAATTACGGGTTAGTAATGCAGAATCTCGCATGACTAATATAGAATCACGGTTTGAAAACCGCATGATTGAATTACAAACGGAATTTAAATACGAAATAGGTAATCTTAATCAAAAACTCAAAGAACTAGGTAATAAAATTCCACAACCGATGGAACCGTTAGTAGCACTTAATACTTTAAAGTTACATGAACTAGTTGCTAGATTAAAACGTGTTAACGTCAAAACTCCAATAATTGAAAAAATTATCAAAGAACGAGAGGCTAATGGTAATTTTACATCTTTTAGTAATGTAGTTGAGCGTATTAAAGGCTTAGGTGATAAAACCATGCTCAAGATTATTGATAGTTTTTCTGAAGCTACTATTTGATTTTACACTATTTAAGTATTTAACCCTTGCCCAGCATGGGTTACGCTACGCTAACCCATCCTACGTTTAATTCAACGCACTTACTTAATTAAGATTATGGATGATCTGGAATCCAAAATTCTTGAAATATTAAAACAAGGAACTCCACTAAGAGCAGTTAAAATTGCTACTATGCTCGGAGTTGAAAAACGTGAAGTAAACCATTACTTATACAGTTCATTAAAGCATTTAGTTGTTCAAGACAGTGACTATAAATGGTCATTGAAGACCAATCAAATAAGTATTCCTCAGCCTACACCTACTCGACCCCGGACACATCAAGCTTCAGTATCTAAACCTGTAAACACGCCACCTCGAACACCTCAAACTCCAGTATCTAAGCCGACAACTCCAAAGACCCCGTATAGACTGACAAAAAATAATATTCACCAAGATCCCCCTCTTAATCCGCCAACAAAACTTAATCCAACTCCACGACCTGGAAGACAAAGTAATCCTTATGAAGTTGTGAGAAACGAACTCAATCGAGTCTCTTCAGAAGAAAAGATAAAAATTATAGAAAATGTTTTTAGACAAGATAAATTTGCAGAACTAGAAGATGAACAAATTAATGCTCTCCAATCAATTCTAGAACAGGCTAAACATGAAGTAAGGATAGCTAACACTGCTTATACACAAGGAAAGCTCAGTTTTTGGCAGAATAATCGTATAGCGATCGCAGTCGTATCTCTGGTACTAGGTATGGGTACAATGTTCGTGATGAATCAACTCAAAACCAACACAAATTACCAACCCCACCCCATTATTCCAACACAGAAGTAAGTATACTCACTTCTTAGGTATCTCTTCGCGCCTTTGCACCTTTGCGCGAGACATTACCCTTTTATTTGTCGCAGCACATTAAAAGCCTGACCCCTTAACCCAACTGGTAACAACGATAATCCCAAACCAGTCAAAGCCTTAGACATAGAAAAAGACTTACCTGCCAACACCAATTTTCTACCTTTTTGGTTGTCACCCTTTTCAATTAAACGCAAGCCTAATAATAACTTTGTCTCAGCCAATCGATGCTGGCGGACTTTCTCTAATTTTTCTGATTTAAACTGATAATTTTCTAAATACCGAATCTTATCAAACAAATAAGGCATGGCTCGATTAATGCCTTGCTGTTCTGCATGGTAGCGATATTCCATCAATAATTCAGGCAAATAATAACCCTTTTTTTCAGCCAAAGCTAATCGGATAAATAAATCATTATCTTCACAGTTTTGGATATTGGGTAACATAAAACCCAATTCTTGTAATGTTTTACGGCGAAATAGTGTAGCCCCAATTTGAAAGCTTTGGTTAATAAAAACCACTTCTAATAAATTATCTACTATACCTTCTGTTAAATTGGTTCGACCCCAGCGAAGGGAATTTTCTTGAGTTTCTTTCTGCTGCCGAATATTATTGATATCAATTATCCAATGATCTGTACCTACAAAATCGATACTAGAGTCTTGATCAAGTATAGCCGCAGTCCGGGCTAAAAAATCTGGCGTTAGTCTATCATCATCGTCAAATTTGATAAAATATTCACCCTGAGCTGCATCAAAGCCAGAGCGCATATTATTACTTTTACCAATATTTTGTGGATGACGAATATATTTAATCCGGTTGTCTGTATACTGTGACATCAAATCAGGTGTACTATCACTAGATCCGTCATCACAAACTATTAATTCAAAATCTTGATAAGATTGCTGAAGTATGCTTTCGATTGCGTATGGCAGGAGATTTTGTCGATTAAACGTGGGAATGCAAACACTAATTTTAGCCACAATTTTGACCGTTAAAAACTATAATCACGAAGTATCTAGCCAGAATGATGAAAGTATCCAGATGCTACATCTTTTTTAAATTGCTCTAGCCTTTCTTCTAATTCAACTGTTAATTGCTCAATCCGAGACTCGCTACTTAATATAGGTTTTGAGGTCTTGGCAATATCAGCTAGTTGGATTGCCATTTTTTTGGCATCGCCTTTCCCAAGAGCTTTGAGGAATCTTTGTGGAGCCTGCTGGACACATTTGATTGAGTAACGCAAAGATGAACGAACTCCCGGACCTGGTGGATATAGTTTGGTATCAGGCATGACATAGTGTGGTTGGTATTCTATATCAATTGATGAACACCAGTCCTGCCACTTGAAAGGAAACATTCTAGCACTGGTTAAAATAGGAATCCAAGGTACTCGCAGCGCATCAGCAACGATCGCACCGTGCATGGCTTCAGCTAGTAATATCTCTGTTTGGCTAATAGCAGACAAAACTTGCTCGATGGGCCAACGAGGGTCAATATATGCGATTCTTGCTTGCTCACATATCAGTTTCCAGGCGCTATCCCCACGGATGGCATGATCAATGTGAGGCATATAGGCGAATTGATTGACTTTGTTACTAGCCTGTTTATACAACCTCCTAATGAGTACAGCACTATCTGTAACTGCGGATTCAGATTTAATCCCCAATGCTTTGGCTGAGAGTTTCCCTCTAACACAGTAAATTTTCCAAGATTCATCTATTTTGGGTAATCCCTTACCATAACCAACGCCTGATCCGAAAACCGCCGTTTTCTGGGCTTTGGGAACGTATTCATTTAACAATGATCCAATACCAACAAAGGTAGTATTTTTATCTAGGTCAAATACCCCTGGTAGTAATTGTTCCCATATCCAGGGGTTAAGATTATCTCCAAAATTGCTAATTTCGTTAGGAAAGCGAAAATAATACAGCTTCATTAGTTGTGGCCATAATTTGCGGATGAGTTTAATTAACTACCGCCAAAGTCAGGATTTTTTGAACCTTGCGGATGGCTTTTTGAAAATTGCGACTCGTTGTAGTCAATGGACTGGGTGGATGAAGATATTGAGGTTTTTGATCTGGGTTCTTTAAAAATCGATAGTGCAAAAATTCATCTTGATAACGAATATTTACATCTTCACCTTGAGACAAGCGCTGAAAACAAACTGAAGGGTAATTCATGTAATGCAGACGATGGATTGGTTTTAAACCTTCTTTGTTATAAAGAACATTATTAACATTGACAAAGGGGTCGGCATCAGCACAATTACCTGTTCTATCCTGGCCATGAGGGCTGAGAGTAAAATTAAATAGTGAGCGATCGCACCGTAATGTCATGTAATTAAACAATAATGCATCATCCCAGCATTTGGGTATCCATTGAATTTCGTCTTGCTCAATTAATAACTGCTTCATAAATGCGATTTCTGTAGTATCAAATATACCTTTCTTAGAACCAAAGAAACTAGAACAATGTAATTTATGGCGAACGTCTTCTTCTTTATACAAACCAGTATTTTCAATAACTACAAGATTTAATGCTGCATTTTCTGGTGATTTTTTATGTTCCCAATCGTCAAATATAAAATCATAGTGATTTAGTTTGTCTAATAAACTATCAATTGGCTTCATGGCCAAACTATCAGCATCATAAAATATAAATTTTTCAAATTCACCATCAAAAGCACACAACTTTCGTAATAAAGGACTACGATACCATGTATTGCCCGATAAGTTGTTCTGCAAAACTGCTGGATGCACTGACCAAATTTCATGAGCAAAATTATCCCAGCGCTGGATAGATTCCCCGTTATCAAATAGGGTTACGTTTTTTCGAGAGTTGATTTCCTGCTGTACTCGCTCTAATTGGTCATTATAAGGAATCACACATACTGGAATGTCTCGACTAACATTAACCTCAATGCTATTGAGCAAAGCGACTAACTGATCAAATACAGCATCATTGGCAAGGGTGTAAATACCGGAGGGTTTCATCTTGCTAAATCCTAGTTAACTGACAGAATTACTGATGACAGTTATATCTTTACGTATACTTCACGATAAAAGCAACATATCACCTGTGAATATAGTGATGAACTTTTGATTATCAGTAACTTATAAAAACTTTACAAAAAAATGAATAAGAGATATTTATGATGACATCCAGTCTTAAATCAGGTCATGGTATGTGTATCATCGTTTGATTAACTTCTATGAATATTTTGATACTGTCGGCTACCTTTCCTTATCCACCAACACGGGGAGGAACTCAAGTCAGGACGTTTAATTTACTGAAATATTTGAGTCAACGTCATGCGATCACCTTGGTAACTCAACACGATCGCAGTGTCACAGATGCAGAAATAACCAGTTTAAGGGATTGTGTAGATCATCTTGTGGTTTTTAATCGTCCAATAGATGACGGTACAGCGACAAATCCCTGGAAAAAAGTGCAGCGCTTGGGCCAATTCCTGCTTCAGGGAACACCACCTAGTGTAATTAACCGCTATTCCAGCGAGATGCAAGCATGGATTGATGACGCGATACAAGTAAAAAAATATGATGTGATTACCTGCGAGCATAGCGTCAATGAAATTTATGTGCGATCGCATTTCCAGAAATCTCTCAAAACCATAGTTAATATTCATAGTTCTGTCTATGGTAGTTGTCTTAACCAGATAGCCACAGGGGTTTCTGACAATCTCTTGCGAGATAAAATTAATTTACCCTTACTACGACGTTATGAACAAAGATACTGCTCTAAGTTCTCAGCAATGGTAGTGACAACCGAAGAAGATAAAATTCAACTGCAAGCATTTAACCCTGACAGTGAAATTACCGTAATTCCTAATGGCGTAGACTTGGAGACATTTCCCAACCGTACCACTGATCCGGGAGGACATAAATTAGTATTTATCGGTGCTATGGATAACTTAGCTAACATTGATGCTGTGTGCTTTTTTGTCAACCAAGTCCTACCCGAAATTCAAAAATCTTATCCTGATACCACTCTTGATATTGTCGGTTCTCGTCCTGCTCCAGAAGTTTTAGCACTCAAAGAAAAACCAGGAGTTAATGTCACAGGAAGTGTGCCTTCAATGGTAGATTACCTACACAAAGCCACCGTCTGTGTTGTCCCCATGCGGACAGGATTTGGTATTAAAAATAAAACTTTAGAAGCAATGGCTGCCGGTATACCCATAGTAGCAAGCGATCGCGGTCTAGAAGGACTAGCTGTAGATGGTGCAGATACTCCCATCCGAGCATTACGCGCCAACGAACCCGCCGAGTATGTCAAAGCCATTAGTCAACTATTCGAGCATCCACAACTACGTTCTCAATTGTCTGATAATGGTAGACAACTAGTAGAAACAGAATTTACCTGGGAAATTGCCGGTCAACGTTACGAACAAGTTTGTTTAGGAACACACGACACACCACATAGATAAATACCATCTGTGATTTGGGCGACAAAACAAAAAAGAGGAATGATCAGCAGCGATAATTTCACACTGTGTTGATCACTCCTTTGACCTCGCGCGTTGATCAGCTGTTATGCTTACCTACAAATACAGCAAATAAATTCTTAACTTTTCTCTAACTAAAGTTGCTAATAATTATTAAGAAGTTACGTAATTTTCTATACATTTTTATATTTATTCTGTAATTGACGAGTCCAATGTCTTGATAGTGTATTGTCGTAAAAATCACTATATTCCCCAAAAAGACCTTTTAAACCGCTACCAGAGCCACAAATTAGTGTATTCAGGAACACAATTTTACTTAAACTTTGTCCTATATCTAAGTTAGTCATGAACTGACTCTAGGGGTGGAAGTTAAAGAAAACAATAATAGTTATCTTAATGAACAATGGAAATAATCAACACAAAGCTGCTTCATAATAGCAACTAGAGATGAATGATAATTGAGATTTAATTGCAACATTTTACTAACTAAAGTACTGAGTTAGCGATTTCGTGGTAGGTTCAGAAATTAGTAGAACACTAGAATATATGTACATATTCAGAGTTCATGTGGTCAAAAATGACACTTTATTAAAAGTTTTATCACCTGCCAGACTCAAGAGTGATGCGATTTTTCCCATGATCGATATAGTAAAATTTTGGCTAAACCTCTGCAATCAAGTAGAGGCAATTTAAAGTGAATATAGAACAATTTATCCAAAGAACAGAAGTATTACATAGCCGTTTAGCAGACTTGTATCAAACAGCTAGCGTTCTGCCTTGGATTCCGCCCGAACTACTGCCGCAAGCATTTAAGGAACTCTATAGCACTTCAAAAATGGTGCAATTAGCGGCAGAAGAACTTTATCAACAAAACGAAGAACTCATCCAAACACGCAATTTTTTAGAAGTAGAACGCCAACGCTACCAAGATTTATTCGAGTTAGCCCCCGACGGCTATGTAGTCACAAATGCCGAAGGAATTATCCAAGAAGCGAATCTTGCAGCAGCTAAATTGTTCAATGTTTCCCGACAGTTGTTGGTAGGCACACCAATAGTTAACTTTGTCAACCCCGAAGAAAGACAGCCTTTTCGCCTAGAACTCAACCATTTATCCCAATCGGATCGATTTAAAGAATTAGTTGTCAGTTTGCAAAAAAATCATGGTGAATTATTTAACGCGGCCTTAACAGTGGCAGTAGTTCGCAATCAACAAGGTAGGGTAAACTCTATTCGCTGGCAGTTACGTGATATCAATCAGCGTCAGCGCCAAAAATCTGAACTACTCAACAATGAGCATGATCTCATTCAGGATCGCCCCATACATAAACATTCTAAAGGAGATACCATTTCCCTCAATCCCTTATTCATTTGGTATGTTCGTCAGGGTGTAGTCAAATTAAGTACCTTTTGTGAAACCGGCGAAGAAATATTAATAGGACTAGCTAGTCAAGATATGGTTTTTGGCTCTAACATGACCTCATTACCTATTTATCAAGCCACAGCCCTGTCAGATGTAGAATTAGTCTCAATTTATGTGACAGAAATAGCTACAGATCCCTTACTGAGTCATACTCTATTACCAAAAATCAATCAACGTTTAAAGCAGACTGAATCTTTGTTAGCCATTACTGGTAGACGGCGAGTAGAAGAACGATTGCACCATCTCTTGCAACTGTTAAAGCAAGAAATCGGTGAACCTGTAGCAGAAGGAACTCGCCTAACTGTACGCTTCACTCATGAAGATATTGCCAGTGCTTGCTGTACTACCAGAGTCACAATTACCCGATTGCTAGGGAAATTACAACAACAGGGTTTAATTAGTTTTGATGCCAAAAAATATATCATAATTCGTAATTCGTAATTCGTAATTCGTAAGTAGAACGACTTGAAAAAACCAAACTATGTAAAATAATGTAAATTTACCTAAAATCAGTTCGTAGTCAGGACTTTAGTCCTGATTTGAGAACTAAAGTTCTCACTACAAACATTTAATTATTTACCCTGTTCTACTTAATTCGTAATTTTGATATGTTGGTTCCTCAAGTTGATACTCCACGTCTGATTTTGCGTGGATGGTGTGCAGCAGATTTTGATGCTTATGCCGAGATGTGTGGTAATTCAGAAGTTATGCGCTACATCGGTATGGGAAAACCTTTATCACGTGAAGATGCTTGGCGAAATATGGCCATGATTGTTGGTCACTGGCAACTTCGGGGTTATGGAATGTGGGCGGTTGAGGAACGTCAAAGTGGGGAAATGATTGGTCGGATTGGTTGTTGGCAACCAGAGGGTTGGCCAGGTTTTGAAATTGGTTGGAGTTTACGGCGGGCTTTTTGGGGATGTGGTTTGGCTACAGAAGGTGCAAAAACTGCTATTAATTATGCTTTTGAGGATTTAAAGCAGTCCCAGGTCATTAATTTAATTGTTCCAGAGAATATTGCTTCTATCCGAGTTGCCCAGAAGTTAGGGGCAAAATTGCAAGGGACAACAGAAATTTTGGGAAATGAGGTGCTAATTTACGGGATACTTCGAGAAGATTGGCAAATGATGTATGAATATGGTGTTTAAGCAATATAGTATGAATTTTTTCAGATGCAAACATCATCAGGCTATATCCTGGCATTAGATTTAGGAACAACAGGTAATCGCGCTTTTGTATTTAACGTAGACGGTGAGATTATCGCTCAAGCATACAAAGAACTCACCCAATATTATCCTCAGCCGAGATGGTTGGAACACGACCCTGAAGAAATTTGGCGCGATACTTGTTGGGTGATGCAAACTGCCATTAAAAATGCTCAAATTACACCATCAGAAATTGCGGCATTGGGACTAACTGTGCAGAGGGAAACTTGCTTAATTTGGGATAAAACTACGGGTAAACCGTTACATCCAGCAATTGTATGGCAAGACCGCCGTACTGCCCCCTTTTGTCATCAATTGCAAGCACAAGGCTATGCTCAAGAGATTTACGATCGCACTGGTTTAGTTATCGATGCCTATTTCTCAGCTACTAAATTGAGATGGCTATTAGACCATTGTCCTGACATTAACCTCAACAACATCTTAGCAGGCACAATTGATACCTGGATACTGTGGAAAATTACTGGCGGTAAAGTTCATGCTACCGACCACAGCAACGCCAGTCGCACAATGTTAATGAACCTGAAAACTGGTGCATGGGATGAGAAATTACTAGATATATTACAAATTCCAGATCAGATTTTACCTTCTATTCAGCCCAGCTTAGGGAAATTTGGTGTTACTGATATCACTCTGCTAGGTACGGAAATTCCCATCACCGCCATCTTAGGAGATCAACAGGCTTCTTTATTTGGTCATGGCTGCGATCGCCCCGGTTTAATGAAATGTACTTATGGCACTGGTAGCTTTTTGGTAGCGCATACAGGCGCAGAAATTGTGCGTTCTTCACAGCAGCTAATTTCCACAGTGGCTTGGACACAACTAAACCAAAACAATATTTTAAATATGGGTTATGCCTTAGAAGGTAGTATGTTTACTAGTGGCGCTTGTATCCAATGGTTACGTGATGGCATCAAACTAATTAAAACAGCCGCCGAAACCGAAGCAATGGCAAATCAGGTGACAGACACCAGTGGAGTATACTTTATTCCGGCCTTTAGTGGACTAGGCGCACCCCATTGGGATATGAGCGCCAGAGGAGCCTTTTTTGGCATTACCGCCAGTGTCCAACCCCAACATTTAGTCCGTGCAGTTTTAGAAGCGATCGCCTACCAAGTTTTAGAAGTAGTACAAGCAATCAACGCCTCTTGTAGTACTCCCATGCAACAGTTAACCGTAGATGGCGGTGCTTGTGAGAACAATTTTCTCATGCAATTCCAGGCAGATATTTTAGGGATTCCCGTAGCACGCCCCATGATGCGCGACACCACCGTACAAGGAGCAGCTTTTGCCGCAGGATTAGCCATAGGATTTTGGGATGATTATGCAGCATTAGTCAGCCACAGAAAAATCGACCGCATATTTGAACCAAACCCAGACAACCATCAAGGAAAAGCCAACTTCGCCACCTGGAAACAAGCCGTGAAGCGAACTCTTGCCTGGGAATCTTAAACAAAGAAGTAGGAATGTAGAAGTGCAGAGGAGAAAGAACTCGCTCCTTCCCAGTCTTTCCCCCCTGCACCCTGCCCCCTTG